>QNCA01000330.1 GCA_003644325.1 Planctomycetota bacterium | reverse complement strand
GGTTCCCGGGGGCGGTACTCGTCCGCGGCGATGTCGAAGACCTCGCCACAATCGAGGCCGGCGGCAGCGTGGAGGTAGGCGGAGTAGTATGGGCCGCGAAAATAGAGTCCGAGGGAGACGTTACCATCAAGCGCGGACTGTCGGGGCGCGATAAAGGCAAAGTGACCGCGAAGGGAACAGTATCCGCCGCATACATAATGAATGCCGATATTGAAGCGGGAGAAGGGGTTATTGCAAGCAAGGAAATCGTCCAATCACGGATCCGCTGCCGCGGCCGGGTGCAAGTCAATAACGGCCGCATAGTCGGCGGCGAAACCATCGCGCTTGGCGGGATAGTAATCGCGGAGGCGGGCTCGGACGGAAACATCTCCACCCTATTGGCCGCCGGGGAGGATTACAGCCTATCGGGCACGGTACAGGCAAAGAATGCGGACCTCGCGAAACTGCAGCAGGCGCACAAGAAAATTCACGACAGCATCGAGCCCATGATGGAAAGGCTGAGGCTGCTTTCGCCCAAACAGCGTGAGGCCGTGACCGAACTGATGGCCCGAGCCGGAGAAATGGAGGAAAATATTGAAACGCTCAAAAAAGAGATAGAGGAAATCACCGGTGAATCACGAAAGCGCAGCGTGAATGAAATTCGGATATTGAAGGCGCTGCATCCCGGCGTAACGTTGCGAATACTCGGCCTGGTACGTCATATAACAAAGTTTCGCAAGGGCCCGTTAACCGTGAAAATAGACACCGAAAACAATATTTTAACACTATAGGTATTTTCCGAGGGAAAAATGAAAGTTGAACACATAAACCCCTTTGTAGAATGCACCAAAAACGTCTTTGAGACCGTTCTCGGCACAACGGCCACGCACGGCCGGATAAGAAGGGCCGACCCCGCGGGCAGCGACCGTCACGACGTTACCGCGCTGATAGGTCTTTCCGGCACCGCCAAAGGTGTTGTTGAGATGTCATTCCCCGGCAAGACTGCCGTGGCGATCAGCAATAAAATGCAGGGCGCGGACTGCACAAACGGCACGGAGATAAACGATGACGTGGTCGATGCGCTCGGCGAGGTTGTAAATATGATAGCCGGCGGTGCAAAGGCAAAATTCGACGGTCACAAGATTTCCATCAGCCTGCCCACCGTCATTAAGGGCAAAGATCACAGCCTGAATCATCCAACGGGCACGGTCAGCCTGGCGATTCCATTCAGCAGCGAACTGGGCGAATTCGTAGTGTGCGTAAGTTTCAGTACGTCATAATAATTGCCACCGGGAGAGCCTGAAATGAAAGTTTTGATCGTTGACGACTCGAAAACAATGCGAACTATCATCAAGAACGCCTTGAAGAAGGGCAACCATGAAAACGTGGCGGAAGCGGAAAACGGCAAGGAGGCGGTCTCCACGGTAATGAGTGACGAGATAAACCTTATCCTGATGGACTGGAACATGCCCGAGATGAGCGGCCTCGACGCCGTGAAGGCAATCCGCGCTTCCGGCAACCAGACCCCTATCGTCATGGTGACCACGGAAGCGGAAAAACACAGGATAATGGAGGCCGTCCAGGCCGGGATAAACGACTATCTGGTAAAACCATTCACGCCTGACGCACTGCTCGAAAAGACAAAGAAGTTCATGGGATAACGCGGGCATGCGGCCCGGCACACGCCGGCCGCATGAATGCCCGGGGCGGGCATTACTACGCTTTTACTATCCTGTCTCGGTTTTCCCTCACGCCGCGCGTGGCGTTGCGCGTGTCTATGACCAGCGGGGCGTAACGCACGACGCTCTCGTAGTTCACGTCCGAATGCGCCGTCACTATCACCACGCAATCTTGGGCGGCAAGCGTCTCTTCACTCAGCGGCACGGATTCGAGCCGCAGATCGTAATCGCGCATCTTGTGCAGAGCCGGAACGTATGGATCGTGATACGAAACAACCGCTCCGTGCCGCATCAACAGCGAGGCTATCTCCAGGGCAGGGGACTCGCGCACGTCATCGACATCCTTTTTGTACGCCATGCCGAGCAACAATATCTTTGAGCCGCGGAGCGACTTGCCGGAGGAGTTCAGGGCGAGGATGATCTTGCCGACCACGTGTTCCGGCATCGCCGTGTTTACCTGTCCGGCCAGTTCGATGAACTTCGTGGAGAAGTTGTACTGCCGCGCCTTCCACGAAAGGTAGAAGGGGTCTATCGGTATGCAGTGCCCGCCCAGGCCCGGCCCCGGATAGAACGGATGGTAGCCGAACGGCTTCGTCGAAGCGGCCTCTATCACTTCCCACACGTCGATGCCCATCTTGTCGAAAAGCAGTTTCAGTTCGTTGACCAGGGCGATGTTGACCGCGCGGTAGATATTTTCCAGTATCTTGCACGCCTCCGCCGCGCGCGTTGACGAGACCGGCACGACCTCGGTGACGACCTGCGAGTAAAGCGCGCAGGCGACTTCAAGGCTTGCCTCGTCCGCCCCCCCCACCACCTTGGGTATTGTCGGCGTGGAGTGAACCGGATTGCCGGGGTCCTCGCGTTCCGGCGAATACGCCAGGAGGAAATCCTCGCCGCACTTCAGCCCCGATGTTTCGAGGATGGGTTTCATTACCTCGTCCGTCGTCCCCGGGTACGTGGTGCTCTCCAGGACAACCATCTGTCCGGGCCGGAGGTTCTGCGCGACTGCGCGGCAGGTATCTTTGACGTAGGAGAGGTCCGGCTCTTTCGTGCGGTCCAGCGGCGTGGGCACGCATATAATTATCGCATCGACTTCCTTCAGGCGGGCGTAGTCGCCCGTGACCCTCAAGAGCCCGCCGTTGACGGCCTTCGAGATTTCTTCCGAAGTAACGCTGCGGATGTAGGACTTGCCCGCGCTAATCTGTTTGACCTTCTGCAAGTCCACGTCGAAGCCGAGCACGTGGAATCTCTCGTCGCAGAACGCCCGCGCCAGCGGCAGACCCACGTACCCCAGACCGATGATGCCGACCGTGGCCTGGCGGGATTCAATCAGGCGCTTCAGCCCCTCAATCATGTCCGTCTGTTTCATCCATCAACTCCCTGTAGTGTAGGAGAGAGAATTATACAGGGCATTGCAGGCGGGTCAATCCATATCGTCCGGGAGGGAGGGGGCGGTGTGCGTAAAATTTGGGGACATTGCGTCGGAAAGGTGACAGTCACTATTCTACTCAAGTTGACTGGCTCTTGCCAGCCTCGGTGACTGTCACCAATTACGGAGCCGTTCCGCCCTTGTCGGAACGGATCGTAGATTGGT
>QNCA01000329.1 GCA_003644325.1 Planctomycetota bacterium | reverse complement strand
TTGGGTTTTTTAAGGCATGGGTGGGCGCTTGAATAAAAAGTGGGGGAAGCAGACGAGTCCACTTCCCCCTGGCGCATTTTATTCAATGCGGCCCACATTCGGCTATCCCTTGTCAGGTTTCCTCCCCAGGATGTCCTGACTCCGTTTCACCGAACAGCGTTAATTCATGGTAACGTCTTTGCTTTTGACTTTGAGCACCATATCGGCATCCACTGTTTTTTGGTCACAGAACATGGCATAGGTTAACGATTCCTCACAGATATTGCCGATCAAGCGGGGTATGCCGTAGGACAATTCGTGGATGGCCGACAGCGCATCGCTGCCGAACAGCGGAGAAGCGCATCCCGACCATTTCAATCGGGCGGCAATATAGGCGATGGTATCGTCTTGTGTGAGACCGGTCATGTGGTAACGCATTTTAATGCGCTGGTTCAGGGGCTCCATGACCGCATAGTCCATGATGCGTTTCAGGTCCGATTGTCCGGACAGTATCAGTATGAACGGGTCAAAGGAGTCCATTTTAAAATTGGCCAACAAGCGGATCTCCTCAAGGGGGTCGACTTTGAGCAGGTGGGCTTCGTCAATGATCAGGACAACGGTCCGGCCCCGGTGCTCTTTGTAGTCGAGCAGCTCTTTCTGGATCTGCTGATAGTTCGCACTTTTTGAAAAGCGATTGGGCAGGCCCAGCAAGGCGTTGATATGGCGCAGGATGTCACTGCGGTTCAGCGTGCTCAGTGGCGTATAAAGCACCTTGAACAGGTTGTCGTTCAGACTGTCGGCAAAACATCGTGTTGCCAGGGTCTTTCCGGCCCCGGGATCGCCGGTCAGCAGCATGATACCGCCCCTGCGCTTCATGTAGCTCAGCCGCGCCAGTGTTTCCTTGAGAACGCCGGTGCCGATGGCATCGGCTGTTTTTATGGTTTTGTCAAAAGGGTACTGCTTGAAGCCATACCATGAAAGCAGGTCTTTCATTTTTTGACCTCCCCTTTGGCGTAAGACAGAACCTGCCGGCAGTGGGCCGGTTTGAATACCCTGGCATTTTGTCGTTTGTCAACGAACCGGAGCTTTCCCACGCGGATATCCGAATCATACAAATACAGGTCCCGGTCGTCGTCAACCGGGTGACGGATCTCGATACGCTGGCGGATGTAAGCCGTCGGGACTTCATAGATCCGGCCTTTAAAGCTGATGGTGGCATCGTTGTTGACGACCCGTTCATTTCGGACCAGAAAGATTTCATCCAACTCGGCTTTGGTAGGACGGCGAATGTCAACTTCTGAGATTGAGCGATGATACCGGTCGATAGGGCGCTCATCGATGCCGGTGTGCAGCCGGTGGTGATAGTCGTCATTGAGCCAAATGGTAAAGGCCGCGTTTAACTCCTCCAGGGAAAGTGTTCCGGTGATGCCCGATAGGAAGCGGTCCCTGACGGTGCGGAAAGCGCGCTCAATTTTTCCACGAGAGGGAGAATCGTACGGTTTGCTGTGGACCAGGGATATCCCCGATAAAGCACAGCTCTTGGCCAGAAAGTCGGAGCTGAAAGAGGCGCCGTTGTCCACGTACAGTCGTTTTGGCAATCCGAACACCTGGAAGGCTTCTTTTAAAACCCTGGTCAGCGACGAGACGGTTTCACTGGCAGCGAAGGCGTGGCCGACGATCATGCGGCTGTGGTCGTCGATAATGGCACACAGGATTGCCTTGTGGAGCCTGCGGCTGATCGATACCCGCGGACCGTGCATGAAGTCGCACATCCACAGGTCATTGACGTGATCGACTTCAAAGCGTTTGCGCACATCTCCGCGCGTGTTTCCAAATTGAAGCAGGTTCTGCGCTTTCACGATCCTGAGCAGGGTGTTGTAATGGATGGGGGGGTTGCCGATCAGGCCCTCTTCAGTAAGCATTTCATGCAGGCGTTTTGCAGTCAGGTGGGGATAGGCCTTGCTTTTAACGCTGATGGCGTTGAGAAGTTCAGGAGACGATCTTCTCGGCCGTCCTTTATCGCTGCGAGCTTTGGGCTTGAGTCCGGCAAAGCCCTCCTTTTTGTAGATCCTGAGCCATGACTTCAGTGTGGAGACGGACACTTTCCGGCGTCCATAGTGAGGGAATTCATGGTATTTTGCGGCCTGGGTTCGAAAATACTCATTCTGGACCCTGCCGGGCTCTGCCAACACCGGGCTGATTAACTTGTAGCGGATCAGGGCGATCTGTTCGCGCGTTTCGTTGTCCATAACACCTCCATTTTTGAGTTTGTGCCAAAAAATGATGTCATGGCCACCGTAATAACCCACTAAAATAAAAGGTGTTAGCAATCCCGTGTCAAAACCGTCCCAAAACAACTATTGCTGGTCCGGATGAACGCGCCGGTCAGCGCAGACAGGGCCCCGTCATCTTATGGCGCCCGGCTGCGATCCCCCGATGAAACGCCAAACAGGAAGCCGTTGGTTCTGTGACAGAACCGCCTGACTGCCGGCAAGACGCACCGGCGCTGAGACACAACCGCTTCAAGGTAAAGGTAAATCGCACGGATCATCGTGCTGCTGGTCGCCTTATCGGCACTGGATACCGGATAGGCACCTTGCAGAACCGCATGGCCCCGGATCAACCCAGTAATGATGAGTATCGCCCAGGTGTGGACCAAATAGGGCGTCACCAGACAGTCGGGATCAAGATCAAGGCTGGCCCCGTGATATCCCTGCTGGCCCAGGGATTGAAAATGATACACCGCCAGCAGGGTGCCAATGATGGCATCAATCGTATACTGATGGTAGGGAATCAGCTGATAGGGCAGAAGTGAGAATGTACGTCCCGATTTATGGCATAAAAACCGGGCGACCGGAACGACGTCCTTCTTATGAGGAAACAATGTGATGGCGTTACGGTAATACTCCGAGATCTGCTTGTAGCAGCCACTTCTGCCGCAAAGAGGGCACTGATCTCCGAGGTAAGATTCGAAGTTAATGCTGGAAAATGATTTTTCATATTCCCAGACGTCGTCGAATGTGTTATCGAATGGATACTGGATATTCGTTATCCTGTGTTGAATTTGAGAAGGGGGGGCTATTGGCATAGAAGCCCCCTTCTCATTTTTAATTCTTTCCGACTGCAGTCAGAAAATCATGATAAAATTCTTACCTCGCCAATTTGACTGAACTCATATCAGCAGTCTGAATAAATTTCAAATCAAGACCGATAATCCCGTGACTTATTGTTGTAATTAACACTGAGCGAGCCGTGCAACGGCTCAAAGAGCAGCT
>QNCA01000328.1 GCA_003644325.1 Planctomycetota bacterium | reverse complement strand
TGACTGTCACCGCAAGGTATTGTGAAACAGCAGATTATAATCAAGCACCCACCATCATCCAGAAAAAGTCAGTCATCTTGAGGTTTTACATGACGCCGGACCGTCCGCCGGTAAACGTGCCGAACACCGAGATGATGGCGGAGATATAAACGGCGCGCCGGACGGCATCAAGGGTAACGCGGCCCTGAAACTGCTGGTCGTGCGGCCGTGAGATAAAAGCGGGCTTCTTTTCCCCATCGCGGCGTTCCCGCTGCCGCGCACGGCGGGCGGCACATCGCCGCCGAACCGATGACCAGCGGCCATACCATCAACGGGGCGACGGCGATGAAACCGGGCCTCATCAACCGCGCCGTCGATGATGAGAAATTCGACGAAGAGTCGAAAAAACTCATCGCAAGCATTTGCGAAAACAGCCCGCTTGTTATAAGGTATAACAAGCACGCAATCGAGGATGCCTTGCGCGGCACGTTCGACGAGTCCCTGCCGAAACTGGACGCCTGTTCCTGGACCGGTTGATGAAGACGGAGGACTGCGTCGAGGGGCTGAACGCATTCATGGCCGGGCGCAAGCCCGAGTGGAAGAACAGATAAGTTTCCCTGCAACCTTGTTCCCGGAGGGCCGCATGCCGGTGGAGAAATGCCCGTTCTGCGAGTGGCTGAGGGATATGCACGGTGGAGAGGCACACCGCGTAGTGGCGGAGATGAAGGCGTCGTGGTTGGTGCTGTCGGCGAGCCAGGCGTATCGCGGCTACTGCCTGCTGATATGCAAGACTCACGCGGAGGAGGTCTTTGAACTGCCGGAAGACACACGAAGGGATTTCTTCGACGACATGGCACGCGCATCGGAAGCGATATTCAAGACATTCAAGCCCGACAAGATGAATTACGAGATCCAGGGCAACCAGGTCCCCCACCTCCACTTTCATCTCATACCGCGCAGAGACTCCGACCCGGTCGATGCGAGATGGCCGATATGGGGACAGGCGATAAACGAACCTCGGTTGGCGCACCGCGACTACAGGGAATTGGCCGCAAGAATAGCGGAGCGGTTGCGCGAATAGCAGCGAGCACAATAAGGGGCAAAGGCTTGCCCGTTGCCCCTGAAAAATTAGGGTCAGGTTCTATTTTTTATTGCCCTTGCCCTTATAGTTTCCGGTCCGATTCCTCGCGCTGCCACTCTTCTTTTTCGCGCTTGCGGTCGTATTTTGACTTGTCCTCGATAACCTTTTCGGGCGGGGGCATCTTCTTGCGGATGCGTCTCCGGAGACTTTTTTTCTTTTTTCGCGGCATGGGGATATGATAACAGCATCGCGCGGGCAGCACAAGCGACCGCCCACGGAAGAACCTTGGGTGGCTGCTCGGCGCGGCCCCGCGTGCCAATATGGCACGGGCGTGACAGGCCGGTGTGCCATTATGACACCTTCCCGGCTGGATACCGGCCCGAGCCGCAACGGCCTTTCTCCCGTAACACCTGTCACATAAATATGTTAAAAAAACATGACAAAAAAACGGCACGTGCTTTGCACAACCACGGACATAACGACGAGGAGGCAATTCCCCTGAGCATCCAGAAGGGTGATGGATAGGAGTGTATCAGTACCTCCCGGAGGCGGAATTCCAAACAGTTGCAATCTGAAGGAGAATACCATGCCGAAGCAACTTTCTTTCGACCAGCAGGCGCGTGAGTCCCTGAAAGAGGGGGTGATGAAACTCGCCGCCGCAGTGAAAAGCACGCTTGGCCCGCGCGGGCGCAACGCCGTGCTCGACAAGGGCTGGGGCGGGCCGACCGTGACCAAGGACGGCGTGACCGTCGCCGAGGAGATAGAACTGAAGGACCCCTATGAAAACCTCGGGGCGCAGATGGTCAAGGAGGTCGCGAGCAAGACCAGCGACACCGCCGGCGACGGCACAACTACCGCCACGGTACTGGCGGAGGCCATATTCACGGAAGGATTGAAGAACGTGACCGCCGGAGCGGACGCGATGTCGCTGAACCGCGGCATTAAGAAGGCGGTCGATGCCGTCGTCGAACAACTCGGGAAAATGAGCAAGCCCGTGAAGGGCCGCGAGGATATTCAGTCCATCGCCGCGATAGCCTCCAACAACAATCAGGGCATAGGCAAGATAATCGCCGACGCGATGGAAAAGGTCGGCAAGGACGGCGTCATAACCATCGAAGAAGGCAAGACGCTGGAAGCAGACGTGAAGGTGGTCGAAGGCATGCAGTTTGACAGGGGTTACCTGTCACCGCACTTCGCCACCAATGCCGAGAGCATGACGGTGGACCTGGAGGAGCCCCTGATACTTATCCACGAGGAGAAGATTTCGTCAGTGGCGAAACTTGTGCCGCTGCTGGAGAAACTGGCGCAGGCCAAGAAGTCACTGCTGGTAATCGCGGAAGACGTGGAAGGCGAGGCCCTGGCGACGCTGGTGGTGAACAAACTGCGCGGCACGCTGAAGTGCGCCGCCGTGAAGGCCCCCGGCTACGGCGACCGACGCAAGGCCATGATGGAGGATATCGCGATCCTGACCGGCGGCAGGGCCATCTTCAAGGACCTCGGCATAGACATCGAATCCATCCGCATGGAAGACCTCGGCCGCGCCAAGAAGGTAACGATAACTTCCGAAAACACCACGATAACCCAGGGGGCTGGCCGACATTCCGACGTCCAGGCGCGCATAAGCCAGATACGCACTGAGATAGAAAACACCGACAGCGACTACGACCGGGAAAAGTTGCAGGAACGCCTGGCAAAACTGGCGGGCGGTATCGCGCAAATCAACGTGGGCGCGGCCACCGAGACCGAGATGAAATCGAAGAAGGCGCTCTTCGAGGACGCGCTACACGCGACCCGCGCCGCGATAGAGGAGGGCCTGGTGCCCGGAGGCGGCGTGGCCTTCATCAGGGCGCAGAAGGCCGTCAACTCACTCGAACTCGACGGCGACGAAAAGGTAGGCGCAAACATCATATTCCGCGCCCTGGAAGCGCCCCTCAAGCAGATAGTGGAAAACGCGGGAGAAGACGGACCCGTGGTCCTGAAAAAAATCAAGGAAGGAAAAGCCAACTTCGGCTTCAACGCCGACAGGATGGAATACGGCGACATGGCGGAGTTCGGAGTGGTGGACCCGACCAAGGTGGTGCGCAGCGCCCTGCAAAACGCCGCCAGCGTGGCCGGCCTGCTCCTGACCACCGAATGCCTTATAACCGACATGCCAAAGGATGAAGAAGATACGCCTCCGATGCCCCCGGGAGGAATGGGAGGAATGGG
>QNCA01000327.1 GCA_003644325.1 Planctomycetota bacterium | reverse complement strand
GCCTTGTGCCGAACATGGAGTGGCAACTATAGGAATGAAGAGTTTGGGAGGACGAGCCGATGACGGCAGTGGCGTCTTGCTTCGTACCGGAATTACTGCAGAGGAATGCATTAGATATTCTCTCTCACAGGCCATTACGACGCTGATCGTTGGAATTTCAAATAGGGATGAATTATACCAAGCATTAAATATAGGCATCGATTTCAGTCCCATGTCGTCTCAAGAGCAGGCTGATCTGCGTGATCGGGTGCGTGAGATGGCTGCAGACGGTCGTTTTGAATTGTTTAAAACGACACAGAAATTTGACGGCGATTATCATCGAGCCCAACATGATTTTTAATGACCCAAAGATAAAAAGGATTAAGGAGAACGTGCCACATGATGAACGTCAGGCTGCGTACCGATAGAATCTTGGCCAATGTATGGACCAATGGAACTACTGATGGTCAATGGGGAACTGCAGGAAATTGGTCACGAGGGCACGTGCCGGAACGTGGGGAAACGGTATTGTTTACCAGTAATGCCGACATCCCAGGTGCCAGTACGGCATCTTGCACAGCTGCAGCTGGAACCGTTGCGGCTTATCTCCAGAGCATTGAGGTACGATCCTATTATAGTGGAACCATCATATTCAATACCAATTTCTCAACCGACAACGATCAGCTACTGTTTCTGACCGGCAATTTTATCGTCAATGGTGGAACGTTTATCGTAACGGGACGACAAGATGACAGCACTACGGGTGTTGGTGTTACGATTAATGCAGCCAATGCTGAAATAGGTAGTGGTGCCATACTCCATTCCGATTACAGGGGCTTTTCCGGTGGGGCTGGTCCTGGTGCCGGGGGCAATGGGTTGGGGGCTACTCATGGTGGACGAGGGAGCCATAATCGAGCTGCATATTATGGAGATCCTACAGCTCCCGTGACTTTGGGAAGCGGTGGTGGAACTATAACGAATCTCAAAGGCGGAGGAGCTATTAAGATAACTGCAGCGGGGACGATTACCGTTGACGGTACGATTCGCGCCAATGGTCGGGGAAGCGGATCCAATTATGGTGGTGGATCCGGCGGCAGTGTCTGGCTCGATTGTGCCGTATTAACTGGCTCCGGTCTGATTCAAGCCAATGGTGGGAGTACCGGTAGCAATGGGGGAGGTGGCGGACGAATTGCCGTTACTTGCACTGTCCTCAATTATAATGGAGAATATGACTGTGCCGGTGGTACTGGTGGGGTAACCGGTGCTCCCGGCACATTGTCATTGCCATCTGGTTCCAATCTAACCGTCACACGAAAAGTGGGATTGGCACCGGGATCGCATGTACTTGGGACCGTTGTCGTGAATTCCGGCGGTGTACTGACTTTTCATGGTGCGCAAAATGGCACCGGTGCAAGTGCAACTGGTTCCGGTTGTGCATTGACTGCTGCTGCCGTGACGGTTGATGGGGGTGGATTAATCAGTGCCGATCGAGAGGGGTTTATGGGTGGTGATGGACCGGGGTTGGGAGCTGGAACCGGTTATGGTGCTTCGCATGGAGGTCGGGGAGGCAATAATCATACTTATTATCCCTATGGTTCGGTAACTGAACCAATTACTTTAGGCAGCGGAGGAGGAAATTCGACTACCAGTTTCGGCGGTGGGGCCATCAAAATAGATGTTGGGTCGGGAACGTTGACCGTTAATGGAACGATTAGTGCCAATTCTTATCTGTTTACATTAGGAAATTATGGTGGAGCTGCAGGAGGAAGTATTTGGTTGCTTTGCGGTACCATGGCCGGTTCTGGTTTGGTTCAAACCAACGGCGGGTCAAGTAACAATCACGGAGGCGGTGGTGGACGAATTTCTGCTTCTTGGACCAGTTCATCGTTTATGGGTTCTTGGAATTGTGGCGGTGGGGCAGGTGGCCCAAGTGGCAATGATAGAGATGGGGCCGGAGGCACACTTAACGTTCCAGATGGAACTTCTCTAACCATTGATCGCGACGTAGGATTTGCTCCAGGAACTACGACGCTGGGTAGCGTAACGATCTTAAACGGCGCTACCGTTACCATGCAGAGTAGCCAGACAGGTGGTGGTGGGAGTGCCGTGGGAATTCCCTGTAAATTGGTAGTGTCGTCACTTGATCTACAATCTGGCGGAATGATTTGGGCGGACGAGCAAGGCTTCCGTCCTCTGAGCGGCCCTGGATATGGTAGTGGAGTTAATTATGGGGCATCACATGGCGGACGGGGTGGCAACAATGCGGTGCATCTTCCTTATGGAAGTGCTACTGCGCCCACAACGTTGGGATCTGGGGCCACCGATGTAATTGGTGGAGGAGCCATCAAGATTGATGCTGGAAACGGGACCATTAATGTTGATGGCATTATTACTACTGCTGGTGGAACAAATTATAATAATAATGGTGGTGCGGCCGGAGGTAGCGTCTATTTAATAGGTGGCACAATAAGTGGCAATGGTCAGATAAAAGCTGTGGGAGGATCCAGCAATCAACATGGTGGCGGCGGTGGGCGAATTGCCCTAGATTACACTACCTCGACCTTTACCGGATCTACTGACGTTTCAGGTGGTCTTGACGCGGGTGACGGCAGTAATCCCGGCGAAGCAGGATCAGTTGCTCCTGGAAATCTCCGCGCTGCCGATCATACCGTAGGTCAAGCATCTGATGCGTTTGGCAGTGCTGGAAGTTACACCGATGCACTCTTGTACCGTATGAAAATCACTACTGATGGAAACACTGACGACAAAGCATTTGAGGACATTAAAGTTACGCGCTTGGTCTTTGACTTGACCAACGTCGTCGGCATTGCAGCCACAGACATCAGTAACGTACGCCTGTTTACCGACGTCAACAACAACGGCGTTTATGATTCCGGCACCGATGTGGCTGTGAGTGGAACAGCTTCCATATCGATCGCAGCAGGATCTGGAACCATCACAATCGATTTCGGTTCCAATCTACTGATCAACGACAGTAGGATGCAAAACGGCTATTACGATTTCTTATTGTTGGCCGACGTGGCAAATCTGGTCAGTTCAGATAAAATGACGGTTACACTGAACGTAGCCGACAGTAAGATTGTGGCCGTTGGAGAAACTCTTAATCAAACATGCAAAACTGCTCAAGCAGGTCGCGGTTTTGCTGAATTAACGGGGTCGGTCTCCTCTGTGACTCACCAAGAGGATTAAACAAAAATAAGAAGAAGCGATTGAGGAGACCGGCATGCCACAGATCACCGACATTGTTTGGCGCGGGGGCGGCATTACCGTTACCG
>QNCA01000326.1 GCA_003644325.1 Planctomycetota bacterium | reverse complement strand
TCGAGGCAGTTATCATGAACTATGTTCACCCTCAAGGGCGAAAATGTAGCCGCGATTTCCTAATCGCGCGAATGGAATTCGCGACTACAAGTTTATTTTCGAGGCAGATACCCAAATTGTAACTGCCAGCCGCTCGGTAGGTCACTCCTTGTCTTCCCTCTGTCGTTCGACGAGAGCCTGGATTTCTCGCTCCAACTTTTGGCCGACGGCAAGGATGTCTATGAGTTGATTTTCGATCTCCTGGTTGCCTGCGGGGCGTGCCTCCCATGCTCCCTGGAGCGCCTCGTTCATCCTCGTCAGGTTGCGGGTCATAGCGGCAAAGACGTCCTCGGCTGTCATCTTGCGAGAGGTCAATTTAACGCGCTCCCCGCTGTAAAAGCCCAACATCTCCATTACCCGGCCCATCCCTGCCGCGAGTTCCGGGGCATCATCCTCGAACTCGGCCGCGTGCTCTGCCCCAAACGTGAACTCGAAACGTTTGTCTTCCAGAAGCATTCGGCCAAGTTCCTCCTGCTCAATGTCCAGTGCCAATCCCTCTCCCTGGAGCATCAGCCACAACTTTTTGAGCGGCACAAAAAAGTCGGGGTCAGTGTCCAGAATCTCGATTGTCCGGGCGATGATGGGGTCGTCCATTATAATTCGTAGCTTCCACCGGGTTTGAGCACGACCGGTTCGGCAGACGTTTCGGCCCGCACTCGCTCGGCCCACGCCTGGGGGTCTTGCACAATAACGTCGAAGGTGTTATAGTGAATTGGGATGACGACGCGAGGCTCGATCAGCTTGACTGCCCGCAACGCATCATCCGGCCCCATGGTGAAATTGTCTCCGATGGGCAAGGCGGCCAGGTCAATTCCTTCTTCCCCAATCAGCCGCATACTGCCGAAAAGTCCAGTGTCACCGGCCAGGTAAATTTTCTTACCCTCGGTGGTCAGCAATAATCCACAGGGATTGCCGCCGTAGGAGCCATCGGGCAGAGCGGAGCCGTGATGAGCAATGGTCAGTTTGAGGTAGCCAAATGGGTGGTGGAATCCCCCGCCGATATGTTGGGGATGGACATCGCTCACGCCCTGGGCTTGGAGCCAGTTACAGATCTCGAAATTGGAGATGCACTGCGCCCCGGTGCGTTTGGCAATAGTGACCGTGTCGCCGATGTGGTCGCCGTGACCGTGGGTGATCAGGATATAGTCGGCCGCGATTTTGTCGGCCGAGATGGGAGCGGTCTCGTTGCCGGTGAGGAATGGATCCACCAAGATGTGCGTGCCCCCGACATTCAGTGCGAAAACTGCATGCCCGTACCAAGTTAATTTGATGGTCATTTCTCTTCCTCCTGTAAAAAGTTATGGGCCTTACAGAAAAGTATAATACACAGACGGAGATATGTCAAAATGAAGCGGGTTGGTGAGCGCGCGCCATTTTCTTGCGCGCCACGGAACGCAGTCATCTTGACCGCAAAAAATGCGGGCGGGTCATAAGGGCAAGCACTGCCTTGCCCCTTCAGCAGGGATGCTCATAGGTGGTACTTGTGTACTACTTGATTCACGAGTAGGGTTATGTTATACTAATTTTGTAATGAGGGGAGTAGATATTTTTAGAGTCATTTGATGCGCTTTTTTTTAGGAGAAATCAATGGGCAGGAAAGCAGTTGTGCGTTTTGTTTTGGTATTAGGTTCGGCTATCGCTGGCTTGATAGCACTTTGGGGATTACTAACTGTAACACAGGGACAGGTCTACGCAGCGTCTTCCCATCCTGCAAATGGGGAATACACCGTGCGTCCTGCCCCCCCCTCTGAGCCGGCCGCAAGTCCTCCGCTGGCGCCTCTGTTCAACGGCAGCGGCACATCCGTCATCACCGTCTGTAACAGTTGCCCTTACACCAACGTCCAGGCAGCGGTGACCGCTATTCCCACTGGGGGCATCGTCAAGGTGGCTCAAGGAAGCTACATGGATACCGATGGTCAGGATGGGGTGGTCTACATCACCAAGACTCTTACTCTCAGGGGCGGCTACACTACCACCAATTGGAGCACTTTCGATCCGGTTGCCAACCCAACCATCCTGGATGGTGAGAATGGTACTCGTGTGATTCTGGTCGCCGGCAATGTTTCACCGACCATTGAGGGTTTCCACATTACCAATGGGTCTCCTGATTCCGGGTGCGGCGGCGGCGTTTACATTGGCGGCGGGGCCACCCTACAGCGTAACCGCATCTATGGCAACGCATCCAGCAGCATAGGCGGTGGCGTTTGCGTTTTCGGCGGCAGCCCAACGTTGGTGAACAACTTTATTTACACCAACACGGCGTCCAACAATGGCAGCGGCGTCTACATCGCCAGCGGCACACCGCTGCTGCATCATAATACTCTGTACGACAATCTGGCGAACGGCAGCGGCGGCGGCGTCTACATCGCCAGCGGCACGCCGGTCATCAGCGCCACCATCATAGTCAGCAACACGGCCTCAGATGGAGGCGGTATCTATGGAGCCGGCGGCGTGATGGATTACAACGACGTGTGGGGCAACAGTGGCGGAAACTATGGCGGCGGCGCGGCTACCGGTAATGACAGTATTTCGGACAAACCACGCTTCGTGAACCCGCCTGGGCTGGACCTGCGCCTGCAAGCCGATTCACCATGTAGAGATAAAGTATCTTTCGGACAGATGGCGGAGATGGACTATTGGGGACTGGCGCGCCCCTTTGGAGCAAAGGCCGACATCGGAGCACACGAGTTTTACACCGGCACCTGCTTCGCCCGCATTGAGGCTGGACAGATCTATTCCACCGTCCAGGCAGCGGTGGACGCGGCCAGTGAGGGCGACTTGGTCCAAGTGGCCGGGATTTGTCGCGGCGTGGAGGATCGCACAGTTGGTGTTGTCCTTACCCAAACGGTGTTCATCAACAAATCTCTAACCTTGCGCGGCGGTTACACCGTCACCAATTGGGCCGATTCCGACCCGGACGCTCACACAACCACTCTGGACGCTCAGGGGAAAGGCCGCGTGATCTATATCGCCAACGGTGCCGGTTCCCCCACAGTAGAAAACCTGCGCATCGTGGGAGGAGACGCCCGGGACATGAACGCTGAACAAAACAAGGGAATCCAGAGCGGAGGCGGCATTTACAATTACGGCGGCAGCCCGACGATACGGAACAATATCATCTACAACAACCAGGGCCATGAAGGAGGCGGCATCTACAATAATGCCGGCAGCCCCACGATACAGAACAACACTATCTACAGCAACTCGGTGTTGTCGTCGAATAACCAAAATGGGGGCGGCAT
>QNCA01000325.1 GCA_003644325.1 Planctomycetota bacterium | reverse complement strand
GACTGGTTAAAGAAACGCGAAAGGTGACTGTCACCAATTACCCATTCGGACCCTGACGGGTCCTCAGGGCGAGGACCCGGAACGGGCGGAGCGCAGACCCCCTGATTTATCAGGGGGGCCGGCTCGTAGATTGGTGACTGTCGCCGTGCCGGGTGTTTCTTTGTCCAATCAAAAAGCAATAAGATGCGCCCGTAGCTCAGTTGGACAGAGCGCGTGTTTCCTAAACACGAGGCCGCTGGTTCGAGCCCAGCCGGGCGTACTTCTTTCGCGCGGAATCCCGCGCCACGAACGGGCGGTCTTGCCCGAGCGGGCGCCGCCGGTTCTTATTGAGAGAAAGAGACACGCCGATGGCAAAGAAAAAGAAATTCAAGAGGAACGCCCGAGACAAAAGGCCGGATGTGCTGGTAGATTACGGTGAGAAGTTTCTGTATTTCGCAAGGAAAAACTCCGTCCTCATCACCGTCGTCATCTTGGCCGTTGTGGCAGGCGTCATAATCATATACAAGTCGGTACATGACGCGCATGCCGCCGAACTCAGGGCCGGCGACGAGATGCAGGCGAAACTCCGCGCCATCAGCGCCACAAAACAGGCCGCCAAAGCCCAACTGCTGATTGAGGAACTCCAGAACCTGCGCGAGAAAAACAAGAACCGGAAGATCTATCCGCGGATGACCCTGCTCTATGGCAGGGCCTGCTATGAACTCGGCCTCAGGTTCGGCCGGGACGAATTCCTGGCCTCTGCCGAGGAGGCCTTCTCCGAACTCTTGGATAGATTCCCCGACTCCGCCGTCGCCAAACTCAAAAACCCTTCCACCGGGGAAAACCTGATTGCCTTCTTGCGCGAAGAGGTGAGGAAAGATCGGAGGGAATTCGCTTCTCCGGAGATGGAGGCCAATTTCGACCCCGACGATATTTACACCCCGGAAGAACCGGAGGAGAAAACCGAAAACGAATAGCCCCGCGGGGAGACAACAAGGAGAAGAACGGAAAATTCAAAGTCGTGAATCCTCAAGTTGCCCGTCGTTAAGCGTGGAGCATTGAGCGCTAAAGCCTGTCGTAGCGTTCCTTGAAGACATCGTACGCGCGCTTATCAAACAACACGAAGTATATCGTCTCAACCGTCGTGTCGCCCTGAAGGTGATTTACGCACTCGTCCAGCATGATGTCCGCGCACTCATCAAGCGGAAAGCCGGCAATCCCCGTCCCCACGGCGGGAAAGGCTATCGTCCTTACATCGTGCTCCTTTGCCAGCCGCAGGCAGTGCCGGGTTGACGAGCGCAACGCTTCGGCCGTGGTGCGGCAACCCAGCGACATGCTCGCCGCGTGAATCACGTACCGCGCCTTCAAATCCCCCGCGCCCGTAATCGCCGCCTCGCCCACCTTCACCGGGCCGTGCGCGTTGCACTCCTGCTGAATCGACGGCCCGCCCTTGCGCCGTATCACCCCCGCAAGCCCTCCACCCAATTGCAGGTCATTGTTCGCCGCGTTCACTATCGCGTCGACGTCCATCTCCGTGATGTCGCCCTGCTGAAGAATTATCTTTTCTTTCATTGCAATCCCCGCCGACCATAGACCTCTCACAGCGGCTCCCGGACACTTCCCCTCATCCCTCATTACTACTCAAGTTGACTGAGTTTTTGTTAACCTCGGTGACTGTCACCAATTACGGAGCCGTTCCGACCTTGTCGGAACGGATCGTAGATTGGCAACTGTCACCGTAAGGTGTTGTGAAACAGCAGATTATAATCAAGCACCTACCATCATCCAGAAAAAGTCAGTCAACTTAAGTTACTACTAATCCGGCCTGAGGTAATCCCTGCGCGTGCGGAACCGGTACACCTCCACAAACGGCTCCTTCGGGCCCATGCCCCGCAGAACCCACACGTAGTCCTCCGAGGCCTTCAGCGCGTCGTAGCCGGACGTAAGGAACAGGCCCTCCGAACGAAGTTTCGTCCGGAGCGTCTCGACGTCGCTCAGCCGTACCTCCTGTCCGCCCGTCGGGGGGAAGCCGCTCACGCGCAACAGCGGCTCGCCCCGCGGCCGCTTCGCCTCAACGTCGAAATCCGTCGCGCGGTAGAGTTCAAACGTCAGATCGGCGACTTGCCGTTTCGCTTCCCAGGAAAAGGTGGGGATGAAGGGGACGTCTTCGGCCTTGTTTTCGGGCCGAACGTTCTTGAAGTATTTGCCGGTGCACCCCGCCGCGCACAACATCAGGACCAATGGAAGGAAAAGGGGGAAAGCGGGCAAGGTCCGGCCCCGGAGCCCTCGGGCGCGGAATCTGTTCTCCATGCTCCTCTCCTCAAAATAGACAACTTTGTCCCGGCGACGGCCTGGCGACGGAACGCACGGGATATTTTATTTTCCACGGGCATCGCGCGCAAGCCTTTTCCTTTCGCGCCGAATATCTTCGGAGGCCGTCCCCGAAGCCACGCGGGAAAAGGAAAGGCGGACGAACCCCCTCGGGGTCCGTCCGCATCAATGTTACGATTGCCCGCCTGCTTATTTCAGCAACTTGCGACGAATCCCGCCGAACATCCCCAGCGCGCCGAGGACCATCATGCCGATGGTGGCGGGCTCCGGAATGCACGTATATTCGTAGATTATGGTCGCATCGCCCCAGGCCTCGAAATCGCTCATCCGCAGCGTGGCGTCGGTCACGCCTTCAAATGCCCAGCCGCCCTCGGCGTCGATATCGATGTCGACGGTACCGATGCCGATGTAGGGAGCCAAGCTGGTGTTCTGAAAATCACCGGCGCTGTCGGAATCGGACACGTAGCCGAAGTCGTGGTAGTCGGGTCCGGATTCCGGTACGCCGTCCGTCGCATCGACCCATTGGGGCCCCGCCGACTGAGAAAGCAGGGCGGTGGCAAGAAGGTTCGGGCCGGCGCCGGTCACCCAACCGCTCATGGAGACGGTTATGTTCCCCTCAATGTCGCTGTCGTTTTCAGCCGTGATATTGCCCCCCTCCCAGGCGTCGAGTTCCAGGGTGACACTCAACAGGGTGCAGCCGGGCATGTCGAACTGGTCAAACGCCAGTGTCTGGCTGCCCGGGGATATCGAGAACTGGAACGGCAGCGTCTGGGACATGGATAAGCCCATCGCCGGAGCGGCGGCAACCAGCATAACCGCCAGTGCTGCGAACATGCCAAGTTTCTTCATGATAACTTCTCCCGATACAGAGTAGTGGAATAAAGTCAGTTTGCACACTTCGCTACTATAGACACCGTGAACCCCGCAAAAGTCTCGCTTTTTTTTGCGCGAATTCCTATTTTTTCTCAAGTTGACTGACTTTTTGT
>QNCA01000324.1 GCA_003644325.1 Planctomycetota bacterium | reverse complement strand
GTGTATATCTGCGTGGTGGAGAGGCTGGCGTGACCGAGCAGTTCCTGCACGCTGCGCAGATCGGCGCCGTTGTTCAGCAGGTGCGTGGCGAAACTGTGACGAAGCGTATGCGGCGAGGTCCTGTCGCCGAGACCCGCCATCAGGGCGTACTTTTCGATGAGACGCTCAACGCTGCGAGTCGTCATGCGGCCCCCCCTATTATTAAGGACCAGCGCGTGCCTGTCGTATCTCTTGCCGGAGAAATGCGCGCCCCGCACGGCCAGATAATCCGCGAGCGCTCTCTGCGCGTATGAGCCCAGCGGCGTCATCCGCTCCTTGCGCCCCTTGCCCGTTACGCGCACCACTCCCGAGCGCCGGTCGATGTCGCGCAAATCCGTGTTCACCAACTCGCTCACCCGCATGCCGGTGCTGTAGAGGATTTCAAGTACCGCGCGGTCCCGCAAGCCCTGAAATCCCTCACCGGCGGGCTGCCTGAGCAGGCGTTCTACCTGACGCACGTCGAGGAAGGGGGGCAGTTTCCTGTCGAGTTTCGGGGGACGCACGCCGGCGGCGGGATTTGACGCGGTGTACTTTCGGCGGCAGAGGTAGCGGTACAGGCTGCGCACGGAGGCCAATTTGCGCGCGGCGGAGCGCCTGGAGCAGCCGCCTTCCCTGAGTTTCGCCAGGAATGTCCGCACGCGCACGTTTGTAACCTTCTTCAAATCCCTGTCGCTTTGGATGCCGACCATCCCGCAGAACTGCGACAGGTCTGTCCGGTAGGCGCGGACGGTGTGCGGCGAGGCGTCCCGCTCGAATTCGAGAGATTCCAGGAACTGTTCGATGAGTCGCAGCATAACCGAAAAAGGCAAGGACAAAGGACGAGAAGCAAGGCGGCGTTCGGCGCCCCCTTCCCATCATATTCCCAGGGATGCCTTTGTGAAAACCGCCTGAAACGGTATTTCCTTTTCGGCGAAGGACTCGCGAGCGCCTTCCTGGCGGTCTATGACGGCGATGACTCCCGCAACGTCCATACCCATCCCGCGCAGGTTCTCCGCCGCAGCAAGAGCCGCGCCGCCCGTCGTCAGGACGTCTTCCACCAATACCACCCTCTCGCCCTTCTCCCATTCGCCTTCCACCGTCTTTTGGGTGCCGTGGTCCTTTTGCGCCTTGCGGACGATGATGGACGGCACGCCGGTCTTGAGCGAGAGCGCGGTGGCCAGCGGCACCGCGCCGAGCACGGTGCCCGCTATCCTTTGCACACCCTCCGGCAGCATCCGCGCCATCTCATCCGCTATCGCGCTCAGTATCGCCGGCTTTGTGGTGAAGAGGTACTTGTCGAGGTAATACCTGCTGCGCCTGCCGCTGCGAAGGACAAAATCACCCTCGAGATATGCCGCGTTTAATATCGCCTTGCCGAGTTCATCCCTGTTCATCAAACCCTCCCCGGGGGGCATCGGTGTCATTCGCCCAGTTCGCACTCCAACTCTCTGAGCATTTCCTCAAAGAATTCGCTCTCGAAGTCCGCCCTGCGCTTAATCTCCTTTTTCGTGATTTCGAAGATGGCCCAGTCTTCCCAACGTGTCTGCCAGGCGTCTTTCTCGCGCTCATACCACTCCAGCGTCTGGCGCTGGTCGCGACGGTGGTGCGCGCTGAGGTGAAGCACGCGCCAGATAAGGTTCGTGCCGCAACGGTCGATGAGGTCCGCGTCGTGGATTATCTCCGTCTCGGTGTTGACCGGGCGGTTATGAAACTTGACCATCTCGGCGACCTTTCCCAGCTGGTCGCCGTCCAAAATCCCGGCCAGTTCCTTCATTACAAAGTCACGGCCCGCCTCGCAGTGGTTTTCGGAGTCTATCTCGCGTCCAACATCGTGAAACATCGCGGCGATGAGCATGCTTTCCCTGTCGATCTCTCTCTCGGCAAGTTCCGGGCTGTCGGCTATGCGCCCGCTCAGCCGCATCACCCTCATGCAATGTCCCAGCGTGTAAGCCTTCCCTCCTTCGGAACGATATTTGTCACGCATTGCCTTTATCGCTATCTGCTCGGCCGCTTTTATCTTTTCGTTCATCTTTCCTCCGTGGTCGGTTTCCGTAACGTTGCAATAGTATCGCCGAACATGATTGACGTGTCAAGACGGGTGCGTGCAGGAATTCCGGGCGGCTGCTTGCACGGTGACGGTCACCGGCACGGCTTGACCGCGCAGGCAGGAGGAAATATAATCACCTGAAACCGCGGAGGAAGTCATCTTGCCTATACCTGTTCAGACGACGTTTCCCGACCCGGGCTTTCTGGGGATCTTCGGGTTAATCGTCCTTATCGGCGTGGGCCTGTTGCTGCCGGCGCTGATCTGGGCGATAGTATGGGGCCTGGTCGGCTCGGGCGGCGGGGCGGTGCCGCTGCCGGGAGTCACCCTTGCCGTAATGGAATTCTTCAGGCCCGTAATCCGCAGGGTATTCGGCGCCCTGTTCCGGGACCCCGACCGCCTGGACCGGACGTGCATAATGCTGCACAACCAACTCGAGTTTCCGGCATACGCCGCCGTGCCGGTCGAAAAGCGTGTGGTCATACTCCCGCAGTGCCTGCGGCATCCGGACTGCCCGGCCCGCATCAGCAGCACGGAGGGCATCATGTGCAAGGAGTGCGGCAAGTGCGTCATCTGCAGGATACGGGAAATCGACCGGCGAATACGGGTCTTCATCAGCCCCGGAGGGACGTTCGCAAAGAGGCTGCTCGTGTCGCAGCAGCCGGCTGCGGTGCTGGGCGTGGCATGCCCCAATGATTTGATTCAGGGGTTGCGAGCCACCGCGCGCCTGGGCATCCCGGCGCAGGGCGTGGCGCTGACCAAGACGGGCTGCGTGGAAACGGAAGTGGACTTTGAATTGGTGAAAGAGCGCCTCCTTGCCTGTTCCGCGGAGGTTGCAGTGAAGTCGAGGGTTCCGATCTCTTGACTTCAACGGCCGTGGGCGGAACCCGCGGGCGCCCGCGGTCATTCCTCAGCGGTTGCGCTTTTGGGGCACGGGGTCGTAGCCGCTGCCGCCGAAGGGGTTGCACCTGAGTATCCGCCAGAGGCCCAGCAGCGCGCCCTGGAAAAGGCCGCGTTTCTGCAACGCCTGAACAAAGTACTCGGAACACGAAGGGATATAACGGCAATGCGCGCCCAGCAGGGGTGAGATGGTGTACTGGTAAATCCGTATGAAACTAATCAGCAGGCCCTTCATTGAACCGCCTCACAGTTTTCCGCACAAGCCGCTTCAGGCTCGTAATCACATCTTCCAGTTTCATCTCCCGGGAACCTTTTCGCGGCATGACGACGACGTC
>QNCA01000323.1 GCA_003644325.1 Planctomycetota bacterium | reverse complement strand
TAACGTCTCCCTCGGACTCTATTTTCGCGGCCCATACTACTCCGCCTACCTCCACGCTGCCGCCGGCCTCGATTGTGGCGAGGTCTTCGACATCGCCGCGGACGAGTACCGCCCCCGGGAACCTGATGTTGCCCGAGTCCAAGCCCACATTTTCCGTCTCACATACTTCGTCTATCTCAATGCTGTTCTTTGTCAGGCGTACCATGCCGTCCATTGCGGCATAGATACAGCCGGTCTTCTCGTCCAGCCTGACATTTTTTCCCGGCCGGTAACGGTTCTGTTCCGGTTTCGCGGCGACGATGGGATTGCCCAGCACATCCATTCCATTTATGCCGGCCTTTGGGGGAACTATCTTGCCCAACAATTCCCCGTTCCTTACGATCCCCGATACGCTGCGTTCACGGTAGTCAACGCGATCAATGGCCTCGTTGACAACAGCCCATTTACTCGAGGCGAAGAAATTTTTTTCCCATTTGATGTGTTCGGGCACCGGTTCTACAACCGGTATGCCTTCGGCTATAACCAGGTTGTTTATCCTTCCTTCGGCGTTTTTGGCCGCTTTCAGTTTTCGCAGTACGGCCTCTTTTTCAAGCGATTGTTTTATACTCATTGACTTCAGCCGAGTTTCAATCTCTGCAAGCATCAATTCCTCGGCAAGGTCCGGGGCGTCCGCGCTTACCAGAACGGACATCCTGTCTTTGCTAACTTCAACCTTTATTCCTTTACCATCCATCTTATTATAACTCCCTTTACGCCGTTTTACCTGTCGGCGGTGACTCGGTTTTTTTGAAAAGCGGTAAGTATGTTGTGTGCGATCCTGTCAAGCGGGGCGATAACCTCGGCCGCGCCAAGGTCCGCGGCTTCCTTGGGCATGCCATAGACCACGCACGATTTTTCATCCTGGGCAATTGTATGAGCGCCCGCCCGGCGCATGGCCAGCAGCCCTCTTGCGCCGTCGGCCCCCATGCCGGTCAGCAACACACCCACGGCGTTGACTCCTGCGAATTTGGCGACGGAATCAAACAGGACATCCACAGCGGGTCTTTGATAATGAACGCGCGGGCCGTCCTTCAGCCTGACTTCGAAGACCGCTCCGCTTCTTCGCAGGACCATATGATGATTGCCGGGCGCAAGCAGGGCCAGGCCGGGTGTCAATCTCTCGCCGCCGCGCGCTTCACGAACCGTCATCTCGCACAACGAGTCGAGTCTTTCGGCGAAGGAGGTCGTGAACTGGGCAGGCATGTGCTGCACTATCACCGTGCCGGGCGTGTTTCCCGGCAGCCGGGTCAATACCGCCTTAATGGCCTCTGTTCCGCCGGTGGAGGCTCCGATGGCCAGTATCTTGTCCGTTGTTTCCAGTTTAGACAGGGCGGCGTGTTGCTTCTGAACGGTGCGGGTCAACATTCTGGTCATGCGCGCGGATACCTGCGCGCGCGCCGCGGCCCGTATCGAGCGCGCCAGTCTTTCCGCCACATCCGTTACGGAATATGCAGTTCCCGGCTTTGCGATGACGTCTATGGCGCCCAGTTCCAGCGCGTGCAGCGCCGCTTTGCCGCCTTCCTGGGTTACCGAACTCACTATGATGACGGGTATCGGCTTGTACTTCATCAGTTTTCGCAGGAAGGAGAGCCCGTCCATCTTCGGCATTTCCACGTCCAGGGTTATTACGTCGGGGGACAGACGGACTATCTTGTCGCGGGCGATGTAAGGATCCGCCGCGGTGCCGACAATCTCGATATCTTTTTCCTTGGATAGTTGGTCCGTTAGTATCTTCCTGACCACCGCGGAGTCGTCAACTATAAGTACCCGAATCATTGCGGCTCCTTATATTATTGCGTAATCTCATCGTTCAATTGAGTGGCGCGGAGCCGGCCTCAAATTTCACCGGCGACGTCGAGAAACACTTCCAGCCACCCCTCCTCGAGGAAGAGTCGCACGTGTGCGGCGTCTTCCGATATTTCCTTGCGGAGGCACTCTTCATCTTTGACAATGGTTGGGGCCTGCAGGTTGAATACCGCCTCCGCGCCGGCTATCTTCGGCAACAGATTGCCGCAGATGACGTTCGCCAATTCACGTGCCGCGTCGTACCGGGCCTCCTCGGAGTCGTCTTCTTCCGGGGTTATGGCAAGCATGTTTTCAGCCAGCAGTGCGGGGAGGGTCTCGGGCATCCTGAGGACCAGCCTACCGATGAAAGGGCCCTTGAAGTTCACTGTCACACCTATGCAAGGGCCGTCGGTGTGTTCCTCCCCGTCCGGAATCACAAAGGTAAAGGTCAGTCCTTCCAGCACCTGCGCGGCGACCTCCGAGAGAATCCGGTTAGTCTCTCCATTCGTTTTCGTTTGATTCTTCATTGTGAACTCCAACAATACTGTTAACCACGTCGCGCAGCGATTCCGGGGTGAAGGGCTTGCGAATGAATTTCACGCCCTGTTCCCTGAGTTCATCAATCCTCTTTTCACTGCCCTCCGTGGAGACGACAATAACCGGCATATCGGCGTGGTTTGGGTTCCGCCGCATTTCGTCAAGCATCTCCAGGCCGCTCATGACCGGCATGTTGATGTCCAGCAGGACGATGTCAATCCAGTGCTTGCCGAGCATATCCAGACCCTCCCGGCCGTTTGCCGCCTGATGGATTTCACCCAGCGGCAGGCCGGTCATCTGGAGCACCCTGGATATCATGCTGCGCATTGTCGCACTGTCGTCAACCAGCAATACGTTCAGCGCCATTATGCCCTCACCTCAAATAGTGCCTCGGTTTTTGATAATTCGTCGGGAACGGCGGCGCACAATGCCTCAAGCGTTTTTGAAGAAAGGCCCAATCGCTCCGCCGCATCCGTACTCGCGGTCAGATTCATCTGGTCGCTGCCCAGGCCGATGCCCAGTGTCTTCGCGACTATATTGGCCACATGCACCGTATCGAGCACCGGGCTGGATTCGGCGTCCGGGTCATGGTGTTTTTCGATTGCGTGTACAAGAGACTCCGGGAACTGCCAGCGTTTGGCCATCATGCCGCCGACGACGGCATGGTCCGTTCCCAGCACGCTTCGCTCCGCCTCGATGTATAGCGCCCCTTTTTCGACCATCCGGTTTATTACGGATATCTTTTCGGGGTCGTGGTAGCGTGTCAGGATCAATTTGCCGATATCGTGCATCAACGCCGCGGTAAAGGCGCTGCCGGGGATGGGTTTCCTGGTGAATGAACTGATCTTGCCCGCCGCTATCGCGGCGGCCAGCGAATGTCGCCACAACTCCCGCTCCGCCAGGCTGTATCCCTTGCATGGCTGTATCATCTCCCTGTGCAGGCGCTGTCCCG
>QNCA01000322.1 GCA_003644325.1 Planctomycetota bacterium | reverse complement strand
GACCTCCTGCTCACTCCCGGCGCGGTCGAGCCCGGCGAACCCGCGGTCTGTATCGAGGCCGGAGAGGCGGACCTTTTCCAGCACGTGCGCAGGACCGGCAAGGAAGATGCCTTCTATTTCCGGGTGCGGATGCGCGACGGGGTCTCCGTCGAGGCGGCCCAGCGGACGACACTGGTCGTCTCGAGCAATGAAATGCACTACTGGCAGGACCTCGAGGAGATTCACGCCGACGGCCTGGTAACCATTCACGACGCGGACAGCAGGCTGCTCCACCTCACCGGCACGGGCATGGACGGTCTGCTGGATTTTCGCAGCATCACCATCCGCAAATCGCCGGTCGCCTACCTTGTGGGCGGCGCCCTTGGGGAGGGCCGACCCTCCCGCGCCGAATCGTCTCCCCTCCCGGACGTCACGCGCGTCACCTGTGGAGGGCCGGTTACCGTGCGCCGTTTTGAACGGCCCCACTATATCCGCAAATTCCTTGTCGAGATGAAAACCCTCAAGTCTTTCGGCCTGGACGAACAGTCCGCGGTCGAACTGCTTGCAGAACTGCAAACGCGAATGCTTGAGGAAGACATCAAGCAGGAAGACCGTGCCGGGATACTGAGGGTCGCGGGCGAGATAATCGAGGACATGGCCGTCTCGCAAGGGCGGGAACTGCTTGAAACGGGCGCCGGCGACGCGCTCGTGCGCTCTCTCTATTTCATGCGCTACGTCTCGCCAAACCTCGACATGGAAGAGATGGCCTTTCTGCGCGACCTGGAAAAGAAACTCAACGACAAAGATCTCGACCTCGGAACCGGCGAAGGGGCCGCATCCCTGACGATTATCACCTTCGATAAAGACGTTGTCACGGCCACTCGTCCCGATACGGCCGACCTGAGTGCGCTGGCGAGAAAGCGGGGCGTCGCCCACGACTTCAAGCCGCCGTTCGTGGATTCCGTCCAGAAGTGCGACCGGATGGTAGTTTACTGCCGCGAGCAGGCCACGGGCGAAGGATCGGCCGCCGGCGCCGGCATCGAGCCGGTCAAGGTCGAAATGCGCGGCGGTGAAGGCCCCGTCGTCATCAAATCCTACGGGCCACGCAAGGCCACGCGCAAGTCGTTGACCTTGCTCCAGAGCGCCCGGCACGCCGCCGTTTACACGGGGCGTCGCGCCGGCGCGGGCCGTCCGGGGCGGGAAGAAGGCAAGATTGTTCGGAAGCGCCTTGTGCTGGACGGTGATGTTTACATACGGAGGCTGGGAGAGCCCGGGGAGCGGGAGGAAGACCGCCCCGCCGCGAACACCCTTTACGAGGCGTGGGGCGACAAACTTGAATGGAACAGGGAAACCGGCAACGGCCGCCTGAGCGGAGCGCCCGGGGTGCGCCCCACCCTGACGTACTCCGGCACGCCGGTCTTTGCGCCCGTTTCATCAAACGGCGATAGGCGTGTCAGTGCGTCCACCGTATCGGCCTCTGCTGCGGATGCCATTGCGTTCTCCCAATCCGACAAAGACGGTCCGATAAGCGCAAGACTGCTCAAGGACGTCGTCATAGAGAGAAACGAGGTCACCGTCGATGGGGAAAAGCGACGCGATTCTCTGACCGCCGCCGGATGGGTTGAGATGGCCTTTCATCGGGACGCCCTGGGCCGGAACAAACCCGCGCAGACTATTTTCAGCAGCCTCGACTACTTGCGCGCCCTCGGCAGGGTGAACCTGAAGACCGCCGACGGCCAGGCATGGGGGGATTATCTCGTGCATGAGGGGCGCAAGCACGAAGGGCGGGACGTCGAAATGACCATCCTGTACAAAATCAGCGAGCAGAACCGCGGGCGACTTCTGGGCGAGCGGCCCTTTACTCCGTGCAACTGGCCGCTCAGGGCGGTAATGAGCAGCGCGGGCGCGTCGGACTTCCTCGGCGTCCTGCCCGGGCGAGATTCGCAGGGGAGCAGGTTGCAGACATATACCGTCGTGTGCGACGGCGAGATACGGTACATGCGTTATCCCAAAAACGCGCCCCTTGCCGGGAAGACGATTTTCCTGAAAAACGTCAAGGTAACGCGGAGCGAATCGGGCTCAAGGTCGGATACGACACTGGAGGCGGCGGAGCGCGTGGAGATGGAGTTTGTCCGCGCCGCCCGTGCGGGCGACGACCCGGACAAATCGGCGGTTAGCGCGTCGAGATTGTTCGCAAAGGGACAGGTGCATCTGTCGGAGCCCGTGGAAGAGGTAGGCGCCTTGAAGATGCGGGAGGCCGCCGCCGACACGCTGACCTGGCGGCGTCTGGATGCGAAGGATGCCGCCCGTGCGGGGGACAGGGTGGTGCTGGAAGGCGCCGGCACAACGGCGCCGGAAGTTCGCTATACCGTAACGCAAAAGGTGAAGATAAAGAAAGACGGCAGGGTGGTTGACACCGCTACCGAGGAAGAACGGACGGTCATCAACTGCTCCGCCGACGGAGGGTCGATAACGGTGTTTCGCCTGCAAGCCCCCGGGCAGGGGAAGATGGAAGACAACTACGTTCTCGCGAAGAAAGAGGCCCATGTGCGGCGTACGGGCGCCACGATAGACTCCTCCGGCCGCCGCAAGGTTGATGCCCCCTGGGATCTCCGTGCCGGGAAGGTGACCACCTACTACATTCCCTCTACGGAGGGGGGGATGAGTTCGCGCGTCAAGAAGATAATCGCGGAGGGCAACGTCGTAGCAACGAGCAACCGGATGACCGCCACGGGCGCCCGCGGCGAGTGGGAGCGCATCTACAGGGCGGATATAATCGAGCGTACCACTTTGTTTGCCGCAAAGGGGGGCACGGCCCGCGTCCGCCTGCTGGGCAAGGACAGGCGCGGCAGGCCCGTCGTTACGAAAATGCGCTGTGCGGACAGGATAGTGTTTGAGCGCACGATTTTTGATGAACTGGTCAGCCCAAAGATCGCCGCCAGGGCCAGGGCCACGCTCACAAACACCGTCCGTGTCGACCACCTCGGCTATGCCGACAGGGACGAGAAACTGAACCGGGACATCACGTTGACGTGCGACCGTCTGGATGTTGGGTTCGCCGACATTCTACGTGAAAAGGGCAAGGGCGCCGAAGAGGGCCGGCTGGATGTTGAGCGGATGACAGCCACCGGCAACGCAAAGTACCAGGTCTTTGAGTTGCTCAAGAAAGAGCACAAGTACCCCGACCACCTTGTGTTGACCAGCGAAGGTCGGGGCGGATACATCGAATACAACAAGCCCGGCTCAGGGTCCATGGTAGGGCGCATGCGCGGAAAGAGGGACGAACGCGGCCGGTATATAGAAGAAGCGGTCAGGACCGTTTACCGGTACGACAGAGACACCAG
>QNCA01000321.1 GCA_003644325.1 Planctomycetota bacterium | reverse complement strand
GATCCGTTCCGACAAGGTCGGAACGGCTCCGTAATTGGTGACAGTCACCGAGGTTAACAAAAACTCGGTCAACTTGAGTAATTAGTGACAGTCACCGAGGGCGTTACCACGAATCCTCACATGCCTGCCCGAAATGCCGAGACATCGCCGGAAATTCGGGTATAATAGGCTCCGGCGAATCACGTGAACTCTCCGATTCATTCGTAGCGTCGCAGGGTGACGGTCATCATTGCTTGACCCAGCCCGCTGAGTGGAAGGGTGGGTTCCGTTGCGAAATCTCAGAACTCTATACAGGAAACGACGCGGCAGGTGAAATGAAGAGCAAATTGATATGCACGATAGCGCTGTTCGCGCTGATTGCGGGGCACATCGCGGCCAACACGGTGTGGGTATCTCGCAATCGCGCTCCCGTTTACTGGGACCAGGCATACTACCTTGCGCGTTCGCAGGAGTATCTGCTGAGCCTCCGGAAGGAAGGGGCCGGGGGGCTGTGGGACGCCTACAGGGGACTGGAGCGCAAGCGCGCGCCGCTGCTGCCGATTCTCGCCGTGCCTTTCTATGGGTTACTGGGGAATTCGCAGGCATCCGCAATGTGCGTCAACCACCTCGCCCTCATCGTCCTCTGCATAAGCGTGTACGGCATCGGCAGGCAGGTCGGCGACAGGTGGCTCGGACTCATCGCGGCCTACCTTACGATGTTGTGTCCGGCGCTTTTCGGCCTGTCGCGGGAGTTCTTCGTGGAGTTTCCGATGGCGGCGGCGGTAGCCGCGACCGTATATTTCTGCCTTCGCGCACACAGACAGTCCTTCTACGCCTCCGTGCCGCTCATCGCGGTCTTTGCCGCGGCGGGTTTGCTGCTGAAGGTTAGTTTCCCGGTCTTCGCGGGGCTTCCGGTCGCCGTGATTCTCCTGTGGAACCTCTTTCGATTCGTCGGCGGCAAGGGCGAGGCGCACCTGTGGGCCCTTCTAAAGATAGGGAGCGGAATCATCCTGGCCCTCTTTATCGCCTCCACCTGGTACCTGCCCAACATGCAGCACTGGATGCAGTTTGCCAGGGAGAACGTAGCCGGCGCCCGCGGGGCGCGCTACGGCGCGGCGCCGCTGGACTGGCTCAACGAGCAGGCACGGATGTCTTTCTTGGGTTATCATCTCCCGGCGCTTCTCCTGCTGTTGCTGCTCTCCGTGGGGGCCTGGATATCGAAGACGGGTGGCTCAAGGCGCGTAAGGCGCAAAGACGCGAGAGGCGTCGGCATAACCGCCGTGGCTGTGTGGCTGGCCGGCGCGCTTCTCGTCTGCCTTGCGGTAACGGTTAAAGACGTGCGCCTCTTCTTTCCGGCCATGCCCGCCGCGGCCATCCTTCTGGCGATGGGATATCGCGCAATGGCGCGCGGCTGGCGGGCCGCTCCCGCTGCGGTCCTGCTGCTCTTTCCGCTTGTCGCCTTCGCGAACTTTTCATTCAGAGGCGAATACGACGCCACTGTTGAATTCCGCCCGGGTGTGCCGAAGGTGAATGTCTTCAGCGCCGAATACTACCTGGGCCTGAAACCCCTGACCCCTTACGTGCACGCGCCCAACGGCCGGGACTGGAAGGCGGACGAGATAGTCGGCCTGGTCGACAAGAATGTCCCGGAGGCAATTGAAAAGGCCGCAAGAAGCGGCGTGGGAGTGACGGTCGTAACCGGCAGCCCTTACATCCAGCCCAACTGGCTGCGGTACATCGGCTTTAAGGGATACGTTGAGGGCAATATCAAACACGAAATCAACTTTGCCGATCCGGGTTACCACAGGCAACTCACACTGGAGCAGTGCGGGGAGGCGCTCTCGACCTCACAGTTCGTCCTCGTCGCCGAAGGAGGCTGGCAGGGACCGAACCTTTACGCCTACGAGGTCAAGGCCGACGGCGGGAAAAAACACGTGGTTCGCCACGAGGAGGTAATGGAGGAGATAACCAGAATCATGTCCACGCGCGAGATGACGCTGTTCGACCGGGTCGGGAAGCCGATCGAGATGCCCGACGGTTCCCGGGTCGTCATCTACCGCCACAGGTACGCCGGGGGCACCATGCCGTTTGACAAAAAAGACGCCTTCCTCGCCCTCTTCCGAACAAATGAAACCTAAAGAGGTCAGGCCCCTTTGAGTAACAGTTTTTGGGCGGCGGGTGCGGCCAAGACCGCAACCCTACGTATTCCCCACCCGCCGTGAACGCAGGTGAAAGAGACGCGCCATGCCGAAAAAGACCGCCGTGAAAACAACCAGCGCGAGAATATCGAGCCATGCGGGGAAATACCCGGGGCAACCGAATCCCCTCCGGACAAGATCCGTGCAATACGACAGCGGCGACAGCGGCGACAGCCATCGCGCCCAGACCGGCATCCGGTCTATCGGGATAAATATCCCGCTGATAAAAATGAGCGGCAGGCGCACCATGGCGGAAAGCATCATAATCTGTGAGGGGGCAGTTGTGACAGGGGCGGCCAGAAGCACCCCGAGCGCGGCAAACACCAGCGCCCCCAGCAGAAGCCCTATGACCAGTTGAGCCGCCGCGACTATGCACGCATCCGTTGCCGCCGCGCCGATGATCAGCGTTACCATCGAAAACGCCAGGCCAAAGGCCGACCCGGCCAGAACGTCGCCGGAGAGAATTGCCTCGATTGAAGCCGGAGAGGTAACAAGCCGCTCGTAAGTCTTTGCCTGCCTCTCCCACGGCGTCACGAGCGGACCAATCGCCGAGGATGTGAAAAACAGCGCCATCGCAAGCATGCCCGGGACAATCCCCCCGATGGGAACGGGCCGCCCTATCGCAAAGGCCAGAAAGAAGAAGACGGGAAATACCACGCCGAAGATCAGGACCGGCGCCTTGAGATAGTAAATCATCACGTCCTTCTTGGCGACGACGATCGCCGCGTGTGCCTGGCGTCTGAGATGACCATTCCTGTCAAGCATGTTCACTGGACCCCTTCCTCCTTACGAGCGCCGGTGTTATCGATGATATGCAGAAAGACATCTTCAAGGCTCGGGGCTTGGGTAGAGAGGCTCTCGATGTGAAGACCTTTTTCCGTCGCCCGGGTCGCGATCTCCTGGGCCATCAACCCGGGACGGTTGCCGTACACGCGAAAGCCCCTGCCTGTCTTTACCACCTCCGCTTCGGAAAATGAATCCATCACCGTGGAAAATTCATCGGGCGATTCCACGAACGTGACTTCAACCGAATGCCTGGACTCGAAGGCCGAGCGCAACGCCCGGGGAGTATCGATGGCCGCGATGCGTCCGTTATTGATAACGGCGACGCGGTGGCAAAGCATATCCGACTCCCCGATATTGTGGGTGGTCAG
>QNCA01000320.1 GCA_003644325.1 Planctomycetota bacterium | reverse complement strand
TGTACAACAGCTCAGGTTATGAAACCCCGGAGACGCTTGAGCTGCTGGAGATGGTGGTGGACATCTACCTGCCGGATATGAAATTCGGCCTTGCTGAAACAGCGGCACGGCTGTGCGCAGCGACTGACTATGTAACTGTAGCCAGAGATGAGGTTAAACAGATGTTCAGCCAGGTGGGATTTCTGAGGATGGATTCTTGTGGTAGGGCTAGCGCCGGCCTGATCGTGCGTCACCTGATCCTGCCGGGTGAACTGGAAAGTACCCGCGCGGTGCTTGAATTCTTGGCCCGGGAGATTTCCCCCGAAATAAGCCTAAGTCTCATGGCTCAGTATTATCCAGCGCACCGGGCCGCAGAATTTCCCGAACTGGCCAGGCCGCTCACCGAAGCTGAGTATCGCGAAGCCCTTGATCTTGTCGAGGAATACGGATTCGAAAACGGTTGGATTCAGGAATTGGAGAGCCGCCGCCACTATCGTCCCGATTTCACCAAAGCTAACCCGTTCCACTACCAGCCACAGCCTTAGCACTCTTGCCGGTCTTCCCGGGAACTGTTTGCGGGGAACGTGAGGCAAAGGCCTTTATCAGGTGGACAAACATCTTGAATATCCAACTGAAAAAGAACACTATGGGTTCAAAGAGCTTACCCATGGCCAGAGTACTAGATTCTTCTTCTTTTTTTTCGAGATTGAGAATCGGGTAGAGCTGGGAGAGGTCCCAGGCAATCTCGGGATTCTGCCTTTCCAACTCTTCGAGCTTTGAGATGACCTCCTCGGTTATTTGAGGGTATGTTTGAACATTGATCCTGTATTTGGTGCAGAATTTCTTTACCCGTTGCACGGAAGCTTTGACCGGATTTTTGCCGAGGTCGTCCATGAGCTTACGAAACGCTTCGAGCTTGAGCTCGTCTGTTATTTCCTCCTTGAGTTGCAGCTTTTCGGCCATCTCGATAGCCTGAATGAAAAAGCGGTTTTCTTTCAGGGAGGCCAGATGATCTTTGAAAATCGGGGTGAAAGAGATAATCCCTTCCAGGCTTTCATCCAGCCGTTTCGCTTGATCAAACTTGGCTTTGCCGAGCAGGTTGCGCATTAGCTCCCCGAGTACATCCCGGACATCGGGACTGTTCATGTAAGAATTGAACATTTCCGGATTTTCACCGGCAAAGCGCTTGGTTGCAGGGTTGTTCTTGAATTTTTCCAGAAACTCAAACAGCTCATCCAGGTTGTCCATATCCGCCCGGCGAGCCAGTTCCTTGAAATAAAGGGTTGCCGTGCTCACCAGACTGCTGTCGGTAATCAACCCCAGGTCGGAAAGGTAAAGAGTGAGGATGGTGGCCAGCTTGTAGGCGTTTTTAGCAGGTGTATATCCTCCGAGCTGTGTCTCCAGTTTTTTGGTTTCCTCTGAATAAGCTTCGAAAATCAATTTGCCGATATTTTGGGTTATTTCCGGGTCCGAGATCAGGGAAAAACTCTCGGTGAGGCTCTGCTGCGGCTTGTAACTCATTTTCAACTGGCGGGTCTCCTCAAGTCTTTCAAAGACGCGCTCGAGATCCGCATAATTTTTTTGCAGTAAAAAGTATTCCACTACATTGTACAGAATCTTGCGGTCGGTATGTATGCTGGAAGCACAAAGCAGGCCTGCATAAAGATAGTTTCCCAAGGAAATCATCTTCTCGGCCGATTGTTTGAGATCCCTGGCGAACTCGTTGAAATACTCCGGGTAGAAGAACTCAAGCTGGGTCAGGTGCTTGTAGTTGATAATCTCGTTGAATCTTTCGAAGTTGGTTTCGGCGCAATAGAGAAATTCCTCGAACTTGTCTCTGATAGCCTTGTACAGCCTGGGCAACATGTCCCTGCGCGAAATATAGCCGGCTATCAGTTCCTTGACCTTTGCCGCCTCGACAATCTGGCCCCGGGAAATGAGCAGATTATGATTGGAGATTAGTCCCTCGAGCTCACCAACAATGGCCATCAAATGCTCCGAAAAAATATCCTTGTCAATAAAATGCTGCGAACAACAATTTATTCTGCATTATCTTGCCTCAAAAGGCAAGAGCAATTGTAAGCCTTCGACTAAATTATTATCGACTCTTTCGCAAGAGCGGTTTAGTTTTCGACAACTTTTTCGCTTTGCTGATCGGCCGCTGGGAGGAAAAAGCTGAATCGATCTTTCATTCGAGAAAAATATTCCTCTGACAGCTGGCTACTGTTTTTCGGGGCATAACGGCTGGATAACCCGGGTGAGCAGGTCCTCTTTCGATAAATCGCGCTTCAGGTAAGGATATCTTCCGCCATCGTGGTAATCCAGGGTGTATGTGTCAAAGAAACCGCTGTTCTCAACCAGCAGTTCCAGGGGGCGGCTGGTGTTTTTGGTTTCTCTCACAGCGCGCCGGAGAAGATCCAGCGACCAGCGCCGCGAGTTGACCGCCACTATCTTCATCCCTGGAGCCAACCCCGCCCGATCCATGGCTTTGCCGGGTATGATGTCAACTATCGAGCCGTTCTCTTTGATCTCGGCTCCGATCGAGGAGGTCAGGAAGGCGACTTTTTCCATGGTTTCGATCCTTTTTTGGTACTCTGTGGGCTCCTCTCCATAAGCAAGCCGCCACCCGCTCAACTCGACTCCAGTTAGCGGTGCCTTGGTCCCGGTGGATTTTATCCGCTGCCTCAGAAGCGATCTCCAATCATAAGATGCAATCTGGTTCAAGGCTTCTATAATCTCATCCAAGGTATAAGGTTTAACCTCAACCCTGCCTTCCTGGCCGCCGCAAAACAGGCGGCAGAAATCATCCAGGCAACGGCGGCCCTCACTCTGCCGGCGGATGAGCATATCGACTTCCAGCCAGATGAGTACCCCTTCGCGATAGAAATCGACCTTGCGCCTCCAGGCTGACCAGTCGGCCCGGGCTCTGTAGAGCAGTTGGGCGGCCACCGCGGTGTCTTCCAACGGGCGCCAAGTGCGCCCACCCTGGTTTTGCATCCCCTCGGCGAAAAAGGCCAGGGCCTCGCGGAACTGCTCGGGTGTCCAGAAACCGCTGCGAGCGGTTAAAACATAACCCAGATAGGTGGTAAGTCCCTCATATACCCAAAGTAAGTTGGTGGCTATGGGTTGCTGGAAATCCTCGACCACCATGTCCGCCGGGCGCCTGTATTTGCCGTTCCAGGAATGCACGAATTCATGCGGAAGCAAATGCGCCCGTCTCAAAAAGAGGTTCTCATCGAGCAGCGTTCTTTCGGGGAGACGGTTGTCACTGGATTCATGGTGCTCAAGGCCGAAGTGCGCAATGTAATCACTCAGGGCCATTAAAAAGTGATAGGAACTGTAATGCCGCACACC
>QNCA01000319.1 GCA_003644325.1 Planctomycetota bacterium | reverse complement strand
GTGACTGTCACCGTAAGGCCCGGCAAAATGGAAACTTATAGGCAAACATCCGGCATTGCCCGGAAAAAGTCAGTCAACTTGAGTGCTTAACAAGGAATAACCCGAGAACGACATGCCGCTGATAGAACTCGAAGACCTGCACAAAGAGTACGCAACGGGCGCGGTGAGCGTACACGCACTCCGCGCCGTCAATTTGAACATAGAAGAAGGAGAATACGTCGCCATAATGGGGCCTTCCGGCTCCGGCAAGTCAACACTGCTCAACATCCTCGGCTGCCTGGACAAACCGACGGCCGGGCATTACCTTCTGGGTGGGCGGGACGTCTCCATGCTCGACGACAACGCGCTTTCGGAAATCCGCAGCCGCCGGTTGGGGTTCGTCTTTCAATCCTACAATCTCATCGCGCAACTGTCCGTGCTCGAAAACATCGAAGTGCCTCTCTTCTACCAGGGGCAGTCGGAGAGAGCCGGCCGCCGAAGGGCGCAACAACTGGCGGAAATGGTCGGGCTGGGGGATCGCGCCGGTCACAAGCCGGCCGAACTGTCCGGCGGGGAGCGGCAGCGCGTCGCCATAGCGCGCGCACTCGCCAACGATCCCCTGGTCATACTCGCCGACGAGCCGACGGGAAACCTGGACAGCGCCACCGGCAAAGAGATACTGCGACTGCTCGACGAACTCCATCGCACCGGCAGGACAATGATAATGGTAACACATAACGAAACAATCGCGGGCCGCGCGGAACGCCTCATCCGCCTCCTGGACGGCCGCATCGAAAGCGACAGGTTGAATTGACATGATGCTGTTCCGGCTGAAACGTACTCTTAAACTCGGCTTCCAGAGCCTTCTGCGTCATCTCCTCCGCTCAATACTCACCATGTTGGGCATCGTCTTCGGCGTGGGGGCGGTCGTGGCGATGCTCGCCGTGGGCGAGGGCGCAAGTTATGAATCGCAGGAGCGCATCAAGAGGCTCGGCAGCCAGAACATAATCATCAGAAGCGTAAAACCCCCGGAAGAGAAAAAAAGCAGTCCATCCGGACATAGAGTGCAGTCTGCAACATACGGCCTTACATACAGAGACGCCGAACGAATCCAGTCCACGGTCCCCGGCATCGAGATAATCATTCCGGTTCGCGAAGTAAGAAGCGACATCTGGAGAGGGCCTCGAAATATCAACGGCCGCGTGCTGGGAACGGTGCCCTGGTACTTCAGGACCGTCGGCCAGGAACTGAAAAAAGGCCGGTTCCTGAATACGGTGGACATGCATAACCGCGAGCCTGCCTGCGTCATCGGCCACGACATTTCCGAAAGACTCTTCCCCTATGAAGAACCTATCGGCGGGAAAATAAAGGTCGGCCGCAACTTCTATCGCGTTGTCGGTGTTCTGCGGCAATCAGGAGGGGGCGCCGAAGAAACGAGCATAATCACCGACACGAATTCCGCGGTGTTCATCCCTTTGACCACGGCACGCTCTCGCTTCGGGAAGACGATAATAGAACGGAAGACCGGCTCTCTTGAAGCAGAAACGGTCGAACTGCACATGATTATCGAAAAGGTCAAAAACGTCTCAAATGTGCTGCCCGCATCGGAAGTGACACAAAACCTGCTGAAGAGGTATCACGACAAGCAGGACTGGGAGATGATAGTGCCGCTGCAACTGCTGGAGGAGATAAAGCGCAACGCGCGGATGTTCAGCCTGGTGCTGGGAACGATAGCGGCGATATCGCTGCTGGTCGGCGGCATCGGCATCATGAACATAATGCTGGCCGGCGTCACCGAACGCACCCGCGAGATAGGCATACGCCGGGCGCTGGGCGCAAAAAAACGCGACATCATAGCGCAGTTCCTCTCGGAAACGGTAATGCTTTCGCTATTCGGCGGAGTACTTGGGCTGGGCGTGGGAATAGTATTGCCCCTCCTCATAGAATTCTTCACAGGCATGAAGGTAATCTTCACCCTCTGGTCGCTCATACTCGCTTTCACGATATCCGCGATGATCGGGGTCATCTTCGGCATGTATCCGGCCCGCCGCGCGGCCAACATGGACCCCATCGAAGCCCTTCGCCATGAATAAGAAACTCAAGTTGGCTGACTTTTTGTTAACCTCGGTGACAGTTACCAATTACGGAGCCGTTCCGACCTTGTCGGAACGGATCGTAGATTGGTAACTGTCACCGTGCCGGCAGCGCCCGGGATTCTTACATGCTCCCCCCAACGCGACGAAACCGTTTGACACGCCCTTTTAGCGTCGTATAATCCGGGACTTCATTTGCATAAAGAAAAAGTTAACTCAGGAGGTAACCATGGCAGAGAAAATGCTTGCGGTAATGAAGGCCGAGCCCGCGCCGGGCGCTATCGTAACCGAGGCCGACATCCCCGCCATCAAGGACGACGAAGCGCTGGTCAGGGTCAAGGCCACCGCGATATGCGGTACCGACGCGCACATATACTTCTGGAACGAGTGGGCCCGGAATCGCATCAAGCCGCCGATGATCTTCGGTCACGAACTCGGCGGCGAGGTGGTCGAGATCGGCAAGAGGGTCAAGCGCGTGAAGGTCGGCGATCATGTTTCCGCCGAGACGCACATCCCCTGCAACCATTGCCAGCAGTGCCTGACGGGCAAACAGCATATATGCGAAAACCTGGTTATACTGGGCGTCGACACCAACGGTTGTTTCGCGGAATACGTGGCCATACCGGAGGTCTGCTGCTGGAAGAACGACAAGTCTCTGCCAATGGAGATTGCCTGCATACAGGAGCCTTTCGGCAACGCGATGTACACCGTGAGCGAGAGCAACGTCGGCGGCAGGCAGGTCCTTATCATCGGTGACGGCCCGATTGCCGCCTTCGCCGTCGGCATCGCGCGCGCGTTCGGCGCGGCGCCCATCTACTGCATCGGGAAGCACAAGGTCCGCATCGAGATACTCAAAAAAATGGGCGCGGACTACACCTACAGCATAAAAGAGGGCGGCACGACCGAGCAGGTGCTCGAGGCCACCCATGGCCACGGTGTGGACGTAGTACTCGAGATGACCGGCGCACAGGACGCGATAAATCAGGGCCTGCGACTGGTCAAGAAAGGCGGAACGTTCACGGCCTTCGGCCTGCCCGACGGCAACGTCAGCGTAGACCTGAACAACGGCGTGATCTTCAAGGGCGGCAATATAATCGGCATCAACGGGCGAAAGATGTTTGAGACATGGTTCCAGACCGCCAACATCCTGGGCAACAAGCGCGTTGACGTCAGCCCGGTCATCACGCACAAGTTCCCGCTGAAGGATTTTGAAAAGGGCATGCAGGCCACCAAGAGCCCGCAGCGCGACTGCGGCAAGGTGGTCTTT
>QNCA01000318.1 GCA_003644325.1 Planctomycetota bacterium | reverse complement strand
TTGTGCAGCTCCTTGCCCACGAGGAACTGAAGGCATTCGTTCAGGCCGATGAGGCCGACGATGTAGGTGGCCGTATCGAGGTCAACGTAGGGCCTGCCGTCCTGGGCGGGTTTGCCTATCTCCCACAGCGGCATCTCCGGCGTTGACATCAGTTGCTTGATGAAGCGGCGCTTTTGCAGGTGGGCCTTCAGGGCGATGTCCATGGCGAGGTCGATTTCCCTGTAGAGGCCGTCGATGTTGCCCCTGCCCGCGCGGTAGGCACACTGGGGCAGGTTGACGGTGACGTTCTGGAACCCGCAGAAGCGCATCGATTCCGGATGCCGTATCATGTAATCGTCTTCTATCTTTGTCCGCAGGCGGCAGCAGGCGCTGAGAGTCACTTCGTCACGATCGAAGATAAAGTAAGGCACGCCGTTCTCACTGGCGATCTGGCAGGCATACTGGAGCAATTCGTACTGCCGCAGGTCTGAGAAGGTGTCATCATTGACGTGGAAGTCACACTTCGGGAAAGCAAAGATGCGGCCGTAGGAGTCGCCTTCGCGCCAGACATCGAGCATGGCTCGCGTGAACCGACCCGCTATCTCCGCATAGTCCCCGTACGTCTTGCCGTTGTATCGGCCCCGCGGGCCGATGGCCGGAATAGAGCGCAGGTAGCCCGGTATGCCGGTGTGGACGTTGAAATCAAGGAATAGTGTCTGGCCGCCGCGCGAGAACGCGCTCTGGGAACCGCTGAATATCAGGTGCTGCGCCTCCTGCTTCATCTCGTCGTAGGACATGTCCTCCAAGAAGGGCGCATAGAATATGTTTATGTACCCGACCCCCAGGGCGCCGGCGTAATACGCCTGCATGGAGGCGAGGAACGTGTTGAGGTGGCCGGTGAGGGTACGCGCGTGATTGGCCGGAGCGGAGGTAGTATCCAGGTTGCCCAGGTTGAGGCCGTACTTTTTCAGATACTCCAGGGAATGCGAGGAACAGTAAACGCGCGTGGGGTAGCCCAGGTCGTGCAGGTGGACCAGCCCTTTCATGTGCGCCTCGGCGACCTCGCGCGAGAAGACCTCCTGCAGCGCGAACTGCTTCAGGGTGTTCTCCGCTATGGTCAGGTTTATGGCCTCGGGGTTGTTTACGCCGATGTTGCTGTTTTCACGGCTCTTGGAGAATATCAGTTCCTTCAGGTCGTACTTGGGCATGCCGACGATGTTCTGCTTCTCCACCATGCCGGACAGGCCGCGGCCGAACAGTTCGTTATCCACCAGGGCGCGAATGAGCGCGGTGCTGATGCGCTCCATCCCCGAATCGAACACCCTGCGTTCGACGGCCCGCGCGACGCTCTCGGCGACTTCTATGTCAAGGTCGGCCTCCTTTACAAGGGCGTCGGCGATGCGGGATTTGGACCAGGGCAGCAGTTCATCCTTCGTGCCGGGGTCAACCAGCAGGGCCATGTCGGTGATGTTGCCGCTGCGGTGCGCGGGCTTGCGCACCTGGAGCTTCCGGCGCATGCGCGCGCGCTTGTCGCGGTAGAGTATGTAGGCCTTGGCGGTCTTCGCGTGGCCGGTTTCTATGAGGACCTTTTCGACGATGTCTTGGATTTCCTCAATGCCCGGTATTTTGTCCTCGTACTCTTTTTCCAGGAACAGCATCACCACGGAGGCGAGTTCGTCCGCCATAAAATCGTCCTCGCCGCCGACGGCGCTCGCGGCCTTGAATATCGCGCCGGCTATCTTGCGCTTGTCAAAAGGCACGACGCGGCCGTCGCGCTTTCTCACTTTTCGGATTCCTGCCATCGCTGATGAAACTCCTCCCCTCGTCGATGCCCCCCAGGGGGGCGGTGTGATTATGCGAACAGTGTGAATTACCGGGTATCTGGTCAAATGGTAAGGGATGTCACGTGCTTCGACTTCGCCGGCCTCCCTGCCGGACTGCGCCCGGGCGTTCCCCTCACCTGCCTTTTTTCCCGTCGCCGTTGGTGCAAGGTTCCTCCAACATCGGCCTCAACTCGTCGAAGAACTCGCTGGCATCCTTGAACGCCCTGTAGACGCTGGCGAACCTGACGTAAGCCACCTGGTCCAGTATGCGCAATTCCTTCATTACCATCTCTCCGATAAATTTGGAGGGGACCTCGCGGTCGAAGAATGAATGAACCTCCCTCTCGACCGTGTCCACTATCTTTTCCATCGCAGCCACGGAGATGGGCCGCTTTTCGCAGGCCTTTATTATGCCGTTCAAGACCTTCTTGCGGTCAAAGGGCACGCGGCGGGAGTCCTTCTTTATCACCCGGACCGGTATGTCCTCGATGCGTTCGTACGTCGTGAACCTGCGCCGGCATTCCAGGCACTCACGCCTTCGGCGCACGATATGCCCGTCGCTTGCCGTGCGAGAGTCTACCACCCTATCGTGGTCTTTCTTGCAGAATGGACATTTCATGTCTCTCCTCCCGACTCACGACCGCCATTGTAGCGTACCTGACGCCTCCCCGAGCATTAATCAGGCACATCGTTCCCTTTCTCGCCCACATGTAGGACAACATTCAGTATACCCTACGATATCTAGTACGTCAAACGATTATTTCTTTTTTCGCGATAACTTTTGTTTCCCCTTACCTGTCCCGGATTTAGAGTCCCCGACGCCCTTTATCACCACCTCGATTCCGGCCTCGCGCAGCAGACGTTTCGACAGGTCGTCCGGGTAATCATCCTCCACCACCACCCTTACCACGCCCACATTTATCAGCATCTTCGCACACAGCGAGCACGGATGCGTCGTGGCGTAGAGCGTAGCCCCCCGGGCGCATGTGCCATGATACGCCGCCTGGATAATGGCGTTCATTTCCGCGTGAAGACCGCGGCACAATTCGTGACGCTCCCCGTGGGGTATGTTGTTCTGCTCGCGGACGCAGCCCACCTCCGCGCAGTGCGGCAGCCCGCGCGGTGCACCGTTGTAGCCAGTGGCCAGGATGTGCCTGTCGCGCACAAGCAGCGCCCCCACCGGCCGCCGCAGGCACGTCGAGCGCCGCATTACCTCCCGCGTTATCCGCAAAAAATATTCGTCCCAATCAGGCCGGCTCATATCAATCCAAAACTCACCGGGTTTCCGCCAATCCGCCCGAGATGGAATGACTCTCACCGTAAATAGCGGCTTGCTGCACAGTCTCGATCGTCCACCGTCGAAGAGCCGGGCAACTCGGGCTTTTTGCCGTGTTTTGAAAGGATGAGGTGGTCAATAAGCGATGACGCAACGGTATGCCTTTCCCCCCTCAGTGTTACAGGCCCTCAACAAAGCACGGCGATTCTAACCGCCCCGCCGCCGCATGGCAAGCACAAATTCCGGTTTGTCGTCTCCAAGAAAT
>QNCA01000317.1 GCA_003644325.1 Planctomycetota bacterium | reverse complement strand
GCGGGTCGGGCAGGACAAGGTTCCTGTGGGAAGGTAGGGACAGGATACACAATCTGCCGGGCACGTATTTCCAGTTCGCGTGCGAGGGATGCGGAACGATATTCGTTCACCCGCAGCCTGACGCGGGCGACCTGGCACGCCATTATCCGGAAGACTACGAGGCCTATGTAACCGCGGACAGGGAGAAGCGGCTCAAGCGCATCTACAACCGCCTCGGCGCACAGAGGAAGGCGAACTACGCCGCGCGGTTCTGCGCCGGAGGAGAAATCCTCGACATCGGCTGCGGGCGCGGAGATTTCATCGATGCGATGAGAGAAAGGGGCTACGGGGTACACGGCATTGAATACAGCCGCCACGGCGCTGAAACGTGCAGGAAACGGGAACTGGACGTGACGCAGGGTGACTTTGAGGGGATACCGCTGACGGATTCGACCTACGACCTGGTCACGATGTGGCACGTGCTGGAGCACCTGCGCGACCCCGCCCGCGCGGTGAAGAGGGTAGCCGCTTCGCTCAAACCGGGCGGGTGTTTCATCTTCTGCTTCCCGAACATCACCGCGCTGAACAGGTCCGTGTTCGGCAGGCTGTGGGCCGGTTACGACGTGCCGAGGCACCTGTTCACCTTCAGCGAAAAGGCCGTCGAGCGGATGCTCGGCGCCGCCGACCTGGCAATGGAAGACCGTCGGACGTTTTTCGGCTATTTCAGCGCTTTCAACTACGACGTGAAGTTCTGGTCGGAAGAGGTGTTCGGCGTCGGGGTCGTTTCAAGGACGATCAGGGCGATTACAGGCAGCGTATTCTGCCGACTCCTTACCGCGCCGCTGATGTTTTTGACTGAGAAGTTCGGCAGAGGCTCCGTGGTGACGTACGCCGCGAGGAAACCCGGCCGGACTTGAACGACCTTTTGGGAGTTACGCGACCGGAATGCGCCGCAATCCGGACAAATCCGTTCATGAGGAGACGGCCACACGGGGCGCTGCGCCCGTGGTATGGCTGCCGGTCGTTGCGGTCCTGGGCGTTGCGGCGACGCTGGTGTTCGCTTATTTCTCATACGATTCCGCAGCGGGGTTGTGGCAGTTCGCGGGCGCGCTGGCGCTGTGCTTTCTCGCGCCGGGATACCTGGCGCTCAGACTGACGGGCGCAGCCGGAAGAGCGGCGGCATTCCCGACGGTCGTCTTGGCGTTTGTCCTGGGACTGGTTATCGCTTCCTCCCTTTTCTACATCCTGTCACTGTTCGGCGCGCGCCCGGTGTTCATCCCCGTTACGGCGCTTGCGGCAGTCGCGGCGCTGATTGCGGCAATCGTTCAAAAGAGAGGCAGGATGGGTCTGCCGCGTCTCAGGATAACGAAAAGCCGCATCCTGTTCGCGGGCCTGGCGCTGGCAATAGTAATTTACGCCATACCCGCATCCTTCACCAGCGGCAGGGAGTACAAGGACGGCCTGCGGTTTTACGGGTATCACTCGATGGACTCGATGTGGCACCTGGCGCGCATCATGGAGATTGAGCACACCGTACCCCCGCAAAACCCGATGGACGCCGGCAGCCTGCTGCCGTATCACGTGCTCTACCACACGGCCGTTAACGTTCTGCACCACGTCTCCGGCGTGAACTTCCTGGATATCCAGTTCCGGCTGATGCCGGTTTTCATGTTGCTGCTCTTTGCGTCCATGCTGTACGTTTCGGTCGGGAAGATATCCGGCAAGAAAGCGGTCGCCCTCTGGGCGCCGGTCCTGTTCTTCTTCGCGGGAGACCTCGGGTACGCCTTTCTGGTCAGGAAGGCCGAAGCCGGGCCGGCCGTGGGCGCGATCGTGCGGGGGGACGTCTCCACGGGAATGAGCGGCCTGTCGGCGGCGCTGGACAGGGCGGCGACGATTCGCAGCCGCGGCGACATGTATTACGAATTGTCCGCCTTCCGGGGAAACACCTTCAGCAACATATTCTGGAGCGAAACGACCCTGACCTCGCTCATATTGCTTTTCGCGGGCCTGTATTTCCTGAATGAGTATTGTTCCCGGGGAGGAGGTTCATCGGACGCCGGTCCCCGTCGCGAAGGCAGGTACGGCACGGCAATTCTCGGCGCGCTGTGCATCGGCGCGATGATGCAGGCAAAGGCGCACGTGGGGGCGCTGGCGCTGGCCGGGCTGTTCGTGGCGGCCCTGTACGTGTTGCTGGTGAAGAGGGATTTTTTATGTGCGAAATTCCTGCTGATTGCGGCGCTTTTCGCGGTGGTGTTCGCCGTCCCGTGGATTGCCGCATTCAAGGGGCAGGACCCCGCGACTTTCAGGGAAGGGGCCCTCGCCTCGCGGCGGCTGGTCGAGGTGCATTTCGACAGGTCACTGCTGCGCGGTGTGGCCACGGCCCCGGGGCTGGGCATGGTGTTCGGGGAACTGGAGAGGGGGGCTATCCCGCTTGTCATCGCGGCGTGGTTTGTATTGATTGCGTGCATGTTCGGCGCGAGGGTCATCGGCATCCCGTTCATGTTCGCCGCCTTCGGCAGGAGGCACGGAAAACCGATAGAGATAATGATGGTCTGCATGATAGTCATCGGGGTGGCGCTCGCCCACTTCACGAAGATGCTGGGCGAGGACATATACGCGGCCCATTTTCTTACCGGCGTAGTGCTTATCAATTACTTCGGGGCGAGGGGCATGGCATGGCTGGGCGGGAGGCGGAGCCGCGCCGTCCGTTACGCAGCGCCAATCGTGCTGGCGCTGCTCATGCTGCCGATGCCGGTCTTCAAGTTTGTCTCCGAAATGCCGCGCTATAACCTCTACGCCGCGGTGAGCAGCGGCGAGGAGGAACTATACGCGCGCCTGCGCGCAGAATCCTGCCCCGAGGCGAAGGTGCTCCGGCGGTTTGAATCGAAGATGTTACTGCGGGGCGAGTCCGACGGGCGCACCGCGGAGACCATCGGCGACTCTTTCCTGATGGCGCTTGCAGGCAGGCGCGTACTCGGAATACAGGTGAAGAATCATCCTGCAAGTACGCAGGCGGAACTGGAGAGGCAACTGGCGCTGAGCAGGAAATGGACCGATATCTATAATTTCTTTCGGACGGGAAAGAGGTCCGAGGCGCTGGGAATGTTGAGGCGATACGGAGTGACTCACGTGGTTTTGTACGACGGGGAGGAGTTGCACTTTGACGGTTCCGGGGCGCTCGAGGAGGTATTTCACAACACAGCGGGGAGCATACTCCGGGTGCAGCGCGAGAACATTGCGACGGTTCGGGAGAACGCAACAGAATGATAGCGCAAAAGATGCTCAGGAACAAAAGCCTCATAAGGCTTGTTAAGGGAAGCAGGTTTCTCTATGAAACGGCCCAGGGCCTGCGGTCGTGGGTAACCTGGCGTGCGCGCAAGATCT
>QNCA01000316.1 GCA_003644325.1 Planctomycetota bacterium | reverse complement strand
TTATAATCTGCTGTTTCACAACACCTTACGGTGACAGTCACCAATCTACGATCCGTTCCGACAAGGGCGGAACGGCTCCGTAATTGGTGACAGTCACCGAGGTTAACAAAAACTCAGTCAACTCGAGCAAGTATCACAAGAAATCCTTCCTGCCGCACCAATCCGGTGTTTCCTTCGGTCTTATTCTCCGGTTTCGACGGTTTCCGTCGTGGTCGGGCTTTCCGCAATGGGGAATCTGGAGCAGCGCACGCTCCAGATGTTCGCGGTATTGTCCCTGTCGGAGGCGAAATATATTCTTTCTTCGGCGTTTATCCTGGCCCATGTCGGGGTCCAGTAATGCCCTGTGCCTTCGGTGACGCGGAGTTCCTGCGAGCCGTCAACGTTGACCATCCAGATTTCATTGGCCTTATTGATTGGTCTTACCCGGCCGAGGGATTCAGCGGTATTGGTGACGGCGAACGCAATGCGGCTGCCGTCGGGCGACCAGGAGGGACACGTGGGCACCCAGCGCTCGCCGCGGACCAGAAGGGTCAGGTTCTTCCCCTCGGTGTCGATGGTGTATATGCTGTAGGAGAGTGCGCCGTTGTAGTAGGGCCTCTGGAACGCGATAAGGTCCTTGCTCGGGTGCCAGTCGGGATTCAGGCCCGGGCCGAGGTTGGTGAGCGACCTGGTCTTCAGGTCGATAATCCACAGTTCCCATTCTCCGCGGGAGGTGCGCGAGGAGAACGCCAGTCTCTTCCCGTCCCAAGACCAGGACGGCGCCACGTCGTCGGCGGAGGTCCTCGTCACCTGCCAGAGCGAGCCGTTCTTGTCGGTCGGCATTATGAAGATGTCGTAGTTGCCGTTGCGGTCTGAGGCGAAGGCGAGGTACTTCCCGTCCGGCGAGAAGCATGGCTGGATATCGTTGGCGGGCGACATGGTCTTCTGCACCATGGATTCGCCGGTCAAGGTTTTCAGGTAAATGTCCGGATTGCCGGAGTGGCTGTCGGAGACATACACCAGCCACCGCCCGTCCCGCGAGATATCCGGGTCGGTATCGTAGCCGGTTTTTGAGAAGGTATTTCGCTGAAGTTCGGCGTAGATAGCGGTCGAATAGGGTGCGAAGTTGTAGGCAGGCTGCAACTGTTCGGTCTTCGCCAGATTGGCCGGTTCAGGCAGGTTTGCAGTATCGTTGCGCTCGGGCCAACGCCAGGAGCAACCCTGAACCATCAGCAGACACGCGGCCATGGCCGCACCCAATAAGGCAAGATTGCGTTCCTTATTCACCTTTGTTCTCCTAACAAGCGATATATTGAGTTACGGCATTAACGGCTACGGTAACTATCTCATATAATATTATCGACAGGACTCCAGCCCGACTTTAGCCCGGTTGTCGTTCTCTGAAATAATGGCGGCGCTTTCGCTCGGTGACGGTCGTCGTCGCTTATCCGAGAAGACAGCGCGAGTTCGCCGGGCAAAAACTCTCGTCAAGCCGGAACACGTTTTTGTCCGATAAGTTAAGTTAGGAACATTCTTGCATCTAATTTCATGCGGGAAGATGACGCGGGGGAGCGTAGCGCCTGCGCTCAGGGGACGCTCGCGCCGTATCGTGAGATTGTCATATCCAGAGGGCAAACGTGAGAGCAAAAGTCATCCGGCCGGTTGTCACTATCCTCTTGTGGGCGCTATGGTGTACCTGCACGCCGTGGCCGGCCGGCGCCGACGGTACGGGTAGCGCCGCTGCGTCGGGTGGGGGCGCGCCGCAACGTGCGGTAAAGGTCTATAGATTCGATTTCGAGGCCGTGCACCCCAAGGCCGACGAGGAGTGGCTGCCTGACCGATGGGAAAGGGTGGCGACAGTGGAGAAGTCGCCGGATTTTGATATCGGCCATCCATTTTACAATGAAGGCCGCCTGGTGCGTGAAACGCGGGACGGCAAAGTGATAAATCACTACCTGGAGATGGTGTTGCACAAGGGCAAGGTCTCGTACCAGACGAAGGCGGGAATGGGGGAAAAGAAAGGGGCGGGAGAGGCTGGAGAGCGGTTCGTATCCGTGAACCCTGCGAAATCTTACAGGTTGACCGCGAGGATAATGACGGAGGGATTTGAGCAGCCCGGCAGGCCGACCGCCGCGTACGTTTCTATCCTCTGGTTCGCGCGGCCGGATGACGGAGCGATATGCCGCTACCGGGACGGCACGCCCATGATATTTCGCGCCGGGGCGGTGCGCCGCGACACGGGAGGCAAATGGCAGGAGATTGGCCTGACGGCGGATACCGTGCCGCCGGGAGCGAAATACCTGAAACTTCGCTGTACGCTTGAAGGGAAAGGCATTAAGGCGCGGGCGATGTTTGACGACGTCATGCTCTCGGAGGGCCCGCGCGTCGCCCTGGATACGGGCCGGCCCGTGCCGATATTTGCGGGGGGCGAGCGGGTCGAGGTGACCGTCACCCTGAGCGGCCTTGCGGCGGGCGGATACAGCGAACGGATTCTCGTGGAAGACGAAATCGACGGCCGAGATCTGCATAAGGAAGTCCGGCGCTTCCGGGCTGATGGAGGGAATGAGGAAATCCGGAGATATGAGTTGAAGGCGGAATCGTTCGGCACCTTTCGCTTCCTTTATAGCCTGAAGGACGAATCCGGCGCTGAAGTGGCGGCCCGCTCTGTAGTCATTGCGCGGATACCGGAGAACAAGCCGCTGAGGGACATGGAGCGATACGGGGTGCGCCTTGACTTTTTCGAGCATCCCTGTCCGGTCATCGGCCGCTTCGTGCGCGCGTCGGGCGCAGGTTCAATAAAGACCCCGCTCTGGGGCGAAGAAGAGACGCGGCAAGAATTGCTTCGCTTCCTGGCGGCCATGCGGCGGATGTCGGTCACGACGGTCGGCGTGCTGGGCCGCTCGCCCGATGAACTGACCGGGGCGTTGGGGTTGTCCGTGCCGCTCCAGGGCGGCGCCCTGTTCGACCAGCCCCGGGGACCCAAGCGCGACGCGCTGTGGAAGTACCTGAAGGAAGACCTCGCCGGGTGGACCGACGTGCTGGAGGCGGTGCAACCGGGACAGGATTTCGATACTCCCTACACAGGGCCGGTTGATGAAATAGTCGCCGCGTTTGGCCGGGAAATGGACAGGCCGCTTTCTTCCGCGGCGCTCGTGTTCCCCGCGTCAGCGGCGGCGGGCGCTCCATGGCCGCAGGGCGCCGGGATTGTATTGCTGAGCGTGCCGGCGTCCATGACCCGGCAAGAACTCTCCGAAAGACTCTCTGAAGCGCCCGATTCATGCTCCGTGTGGGTGTCGCTTGAACTGCCGCCGCGCGGTCCGGCGCAGGTGGACGACCTGTTCCGCAAGATGACGGTGTGTCTGGCCGCAAGGGTGGACAGGATATTCCTGCCGCTGGACGCGCCT
>QNCA01000315.1 GCA_003644325.1 Planctomycetota bacterium | reverse complement strand
GCCTTACGGTGACAGTCACCAATCTACGATCCGTTCCGACAAGGTCGGAACGGCTCCGTAATTGGTGACAGTCACCGAGGTTGAGGTTAGAAAAAGTCAGTCAACTTGAGTCAATTACTTGGATATAATTCGTGTATATCCGTTGCGGTTCCCGTTTTCTCCGCGGCTATTCCTCTTTTTCCCCTTTTCGTTCCAGTCCCCTTCGCTCCCCTCAGGACTCCGCGATCCAAGTCCCTGTTGATTATTCTCTGTACCTCTGCGGCGGAGGTGGGAATGCGTTTGGGCGGGCCGACTCAGGCCATCAGTTCGTGCCGGAATGAATCCAACTGGGCCTTGAGGCGCATGACTATCTTTGAATGTATCTGGCAGACGCGCGACTCGGACAGGTCTATAATCGAGCCGATTTCGCGCATGGTGAGTTCTTCGTAATAGTACAGTATCATTATCAGTTTTTCCTTTTTGGACAGGCCCTTGGTGAGGAATTCGATGAGTTCGCGGCGCTGGATGTCGTCCATGGGCGGCTCGCCCTTTGCGTTCTCGACGAGTTCCAGTTTTGTGAGCGCCTTGTCGTCATCGCCGTGCTGGGCCTTTTCGCTCAGCGAGAGAATGGTGATGGCGCTGGCCTCGCGCACCATCTCGTCGTACTCTTTTATGGTCAGGCCCAGTTCCACGGCGAGTTCGGCGTCGCTGGGATCCCGGCCCAGTTTAATCTTCAACTCGCTCGCGGCGTTGCTGATCTTGTGGGCCTTCGTCCTGACCAGCCTCGGCACCCAGTCCAGGTTGCGCAACTCGTCGAGTATCGCCCCGCGAATGCGGTTGACGCAGTAGGTTTCGAACTTGACCCCGCGCGTCACGTCGAAACCGTCTATCGCCTGCATGAGTCCGAATATCCCGGCGCTCACCAGGTCGTCCAGTTCAACGCTCTGGGGCAGTTTCGCCAGAAGGCGTTCGGCGACATACCGTACCGTGGGGAGGTATTTTTCAAGGAAGTAATTGCGGATTTCCTCCTCCCGTGTGCGGGCGTACCGCTTCCACAGTCGAAGTTCCTCCTCAGGGATATTAGGCCCCTCTGCGCTGGTTTTTCGTGCCGGCATGGATGACTTTGTGTTGCGCCTTTTGCTCCTTGTCCTGCGCGCCTTGCGCGTTTTAACCTCGCCTGCTTCGCTCATTGAATTTTCCATAATAATAGTAAAGTAGATGCATGTTTTCAAGTATCTCAATCTGACTATTTTTTTCTGGACAACGTCGGGCGCTTCTTGCGGCCCGTACGGGCTAATCTACGATCCGTCCCCCTGATGGAATCGGGGTCAAGGTCCGAGAGGTAGAGGTGACAGTCACCATCTACGGGCCGGCCCCCGACTGCGTCGGGGCCTGCGCTCCGCCCGTTCCGGGTCCTCGCCCTGAGGACCCGTCAGGGTCCGAATGGGTAATGGTGACGGTCACCTTTTTTCACTCCTCTTTGCCCAATCACGACGGCGGGGCTTCCGCTCCCCGTCCTTCCGGCTTCACTTCCTCCTCCGGGACTTCCGCTATGTCAGGCGCTTCTTCTCCAAAGAGGTTGTCGAGCAGTATCCTGTTTGCGACGTGGCCCACCAGGAGTCCGAGAAAGAAGAAGACCGCCATGGCGGCGAGCGCCCGGAGCAACACATCCGCCATGTCCGTGTCGGCAAAAAGGCCCGACACGCACACCACGAAGAAGGCGAAAATCGCCATGAAACCTGCAAATCTCTTGGTCATTTCTCACCGGTTCCGAACCTGCCGAACAGTCTTCGGAAGAATCCTCCGCCCATCCGCCGCTTCTCGGCGTTGCGCCCGATGTCCAGAATCTTGAGGGATTTCCGCAGGCATCTGGAGGCCTGACAGCCCGGGTAGGCCAGCATGAAGGGCCGCCGCGAGCGTACGGCAGCCTCGACGGCGTCGTCCCTCACGACATGTCCGGCGCATCCCACGCACATCCCCAGAAAGTCCCTGCTGACGCGGGCTATCTGGTCCGCTATCCTCCTCGCCTCACCCGTGCCGGATACCATGTTCATCAGAACCCACACATTACCGTAATCGGCTCCACGGGACAGAACCTTTATAGTCGCGTATGCGTCGGTTATGCTCGTAGGTTCCGGCGTTGACACCACCAGCACATCGTCCGCGGCTACGGTGAAATCAATGACGTTGCGGTTTATCCCCGCCCCCGTATCCACAAAGACGATGTCCGCCTCGGACTCCAGGTAGTCCAGTTGCGCGATAAGGCGCTCGCGTCTCTCCTCCGGCATGTCCGCCAAATCGGGCAGACCCGACGCACCGGGGATGACCCTTATCCCGCCGGGACCCTCCGCCACTATCTCGATTATGTTTTTCCGCCCGGCGATGACGTGCGAGATGTTGTACCTGGTCTTGAGGTCGGCCAGCACGTCGATGTTGGCCAGGCCCAGGTCGGCGTCTATCAACGTGACCTTGTGGCCCAGTCCGGCCGCGGCGATCGAAAGATTCAGGGCAATGTTGCTCTTGCCCACGCCGCCCTTGCCGCTGGTAACGGCGATGGTACGCGCCCGCGACGCCGCCTGCACCATCATGCGAAGTTTTGACGCCTGGTCCGCTATCAAGTTCGTGCCCCCATAATTATTTTCGCGATTCTTTCCGCATCCGCCGCCTCTATGTCGTCGGGCACCTCCTGCCCGGCGGTCACGTAAGAGACTGCCTTGCCCGCCCTCAGCAGGACGTTCAGGATGTGGCCCCTGTACGGCGATTCGTCTATCTTGGTCAGGATCATCCTGTCCCCGGCGAGCGGCCCGAACCGCTCGATGATGCTCTCGAGCAGGGCCGTGTGCGTGGTCGCGCTGACGACCAGGTGCACCTCGTCGAACCCGCCGGAGTCCAGGAAGCGGGCGAGTTCGTCCATTTTCTGCGCATCGCACTGACTGCGCCCAGCGGTATCGACCAGCACTACATCCTTCTCACGAAACGCCTCCAGCGCGCCGCCCAGTTCCTCCGGCGTAAGCACCACGTTTATCGGTATCCCGATGATGTCGGCGTAGGTCTTCAGTTGCTGCACCGCGGCTATCCGGTAGGTGTCTATGGTTATGAGGCCGACGTCGAGTTTTTCGCGGAGTTTGAAGTTCGCGGCGAGTTTCGCGATGGTCGTGGTCTTGCCGACGCCGGTCGGCCCGATGAGCGCGACCGTGCGGGCGGCCCCTTCGCCGCGGGCAATCGGCCCGGCGGTGCGCAGCATCTTCGCCACGGCCCGGCATTCGCTCACCGTATCGACGCCGTCCTCCCCTGCCTCGATACGCCGGGCGTTGCGCACTATCGCCTTCGCCGTCACGTCGTCCGCCCCGGCCGCCGTCAGCGCGTGATACAGGTCGATAAGGTGGTCGGCGCAGTTCTTGAGCGACTTCTT
>QNCA01000314.1 GCA_003644325.1 Planctomycetota bacterium | reverse complement strand
CGGTGAAGAGTTCCACCAGTCCTTCCCGATTGTCGTCGAACTTGCTCTCAAACTCCGTCCTGTCGAACTGCAGCCTGCCGTTGCCGGAGAGTCTTATGCCCACCTGCGCCAGCATGGTCAGAGAACCCTCGACTCCCTCAACCGGCGTCATAATCATCCCGCTGAGCTGCTGTTTTATCGAGTTTATCGTTGAATTGCCGAACAGGACGCCTTTCTCGAAGGTTTCGGTGTTGAAGTCGGTCAGTTCATCTATCGAGGCCATTATTTCGTTGTAGGAGTCCACGAACCCCTGGACGGCATCGGCGGCGGCGTCCGGGCTTATGCCGGCCGTGATGACAACCGGCGATGAACTGACGGAATTCAGGCTCAGCGTCATTCCCGGCACGACATTGTCCACCTGGTTTGTGGCGGAGGTTATGATGGCGGGCGAGGCCGCGCCGCCCCTGGACCCGAACAACAGAACGGCGTCCTGAGCCCTGCTGGTTGCCGTAAGGTCCAGCACGCTGTCCCTGTCATCGATGTTCAGGCTGTTGGCAAGGCCGGTGTATTGTCCCACCACGCTCATGCGATAAGGCAGCGGCCCTCCCGCGTTTATGACGGAAGCCTGAATCCCCGAGTTCAGTGCGTTTATCTTGTTTATCAAATCTTCGAGCGTATCTTCCTCGCCGATTTCAACGGTGAACTCGAAGGAGCCGTCGATGTAATTACTCGCGGCGCCGGCGGCGGTGCCGAGTATGTTCAGGTCACTTGCGGTGGTGCCGCCGTCCACCTCTTCGATCCTCAGCAATCCGCTCCCGCCCGCGTTGTCTGTAATCAGTATCCCGTCACCGGTGCTGTTGATCGTCGCCGTAACGTTCACGGCCGCTCCGTTGATATCGCGCAGAACATCGCCGATGGTGGTCTCCTGCGCCAGATCAACGACGGATGACGCGCCGCTGCTGTCGGTTATTCTTATCTTGCCGGCAAGGACTCCCCGGCCGCCGTTGAGATCGGCTAGAAGCGTATTCTCGCCGATGTACTTCAGGTCTATGTCCCGGCCGACTATGGTATCGCCTTCTCCGACGCCTTCTATGCCGAGGTCCGCGGCGGCGGCGCTGTCGTTGAGCGCGGTAATCGTTATGTCGCCCGCTCCGCCCTGGCCGTCAATGAGCAACAGGCCGTTGCCGTACTCGTTGATTTTGAACTCCCCGGTTGGCGAGGCGCCCGCTCCTATGCCCGCCTCGTTGATGAGCCTGAATACGTCATGTATTGTCTGCGCCGTGTCTATGTTGACGTCGCACGCAATGCCGTTGGAGAAGACCACGTGGAAATCGTCCACTCCGGAGGCCCTGCCTACGCCGTTCCCGCCGTTGACGGACTTGAGCAGCACGGTGTTGAGTCCCGCCATTATCGCGTCGCCGGTCATCGTATAGGAGGCGCCCCCGCCCGTCTCCGATTTCGCTATGCCCAGGTCCGCCGCGGCCATGCTGGCGCCCAGCGCCGTCACCGAGAGCGTCCCCGGCTCCGAGGTGCTTGTGTCCACGAGTTTCAAACCCATCTCGGAGATTGACGCGACGAGTGTGCCGGGATTCCCGTCGGCCGTGTTTATCGCCTCTACCACATCCCCCAGGGTATGTGCGTCGGAAATGTCCACGTCGAACGTCGTCACGCCGTCCCTGAGGCTTATCCGGAAATCGTCGCCGGTGGCGCTATGCACGCCGTTGCCGTCGTTCAGGATGCTCAGCGGCATCTCATCGGCCAGGTAGATAATCGCGTCACCGGTGAGCGTATCCCCGGCAACGCTTTTCAGTATGCCCAGGTCGGCGGCGGTGGCGCCGCCGGAGACCTCTTCCACGCTCAGGTTGTTGAGGACCTGGCCGGTTTCGTCGATTATCTCTATGCCTCTGCCGTCTGAATTGTGGAAATTTACCCTTGCCGTGACGTTAATATCATCGGATTCGTTTATCCTGTTGATGACATCCTGCATAGTGACGGCGTCGCTCAGGTCGATGACGGCGCTGCCGCCGCTGCGGTCGGTTATCTTTATCCGCCCCCTGCGCACCCCTTCCATGCCGTTGAGAACGTCCAGGGAGGTGGCACGGTCCAGCCTGATATTGCCGAGTTCCAGTTTGAGCGAGCCCGCGCCGACGGGGGTATCATCCTCGTCGGCGAAGCCGCGGCTCATAGCCTGCCCGGACTGCGCCAGGCGCGAGACTTCAAACGTGTAGGAACCCTCCGCGGTAACCTGTCCGGAAGCGGTCAAAACGTCGGGATTGGAGGACGTGAGATCGGCGGTGTTGAACGTGGCGGGAAGTGCAAGCGAAGAAGCCCGCATGCGCAGGCTAAGCAGTTGTGCAGAGACCGTCATCAGGGCGGTCTGCTGTTTCTTGACGTCCGCTATTCTCGTCTGCAGCGCGTTGACGGGCCTGCGCTCAATGTCCAGCAGTTGTTCTATTATGCTGGTGGTATCGAGTCCAGACGCCAGTCCGTCGATATATACCATTGCAAGAAGTCCCGCAAAAGCCGTATTTCACTCGCGGCTCCGTCCCGAGAAACGGCGCCTTCCCTGACGCATTGAATTCACGTTTCAAACATCAGACCAATTTTACCTTTTCCCGCCTTTACATCCATGAGGCTTTCGAGGGGACCTTCCTGATCTCCCTGTTAGGATCAACGTCCTTCGTCTCTCTGTTTTTTATCAGCGTGCATTGCCGCATTTTTGTCTCTCCGGCGTTCGACTCATGCATGAGTGCAAGGTTCCGGGTATATTTATCCCGTCGGGGCCGGGGTCTCAATCCCGACCCTGACGGTTGTAGAACCTCGCAAAAATCCGCTCTATTGCAAGAGCCTCAGGATATTCTGTGGAATCAAATTGGCAGATGCGAGCACCGAAGTGCCTGCGCTGAACAAGATTTGCGACCGGGTGAATTCGGCCACTTCCTCCGCAAAGTCAAGGTCGCGTATCTCGCTCTCAGATGCCGTAAGGTTTTCCACAGCAATACCCAGCGACCGGGCATTCGATTCAAGCGTCTGCGACACAAACGCCCCGAGGAAACCCCGCAGGGAGTTTATGTCGTCAACCGCGCCGTCCACTATGGTCACCGCGTTGGACGGGTTACTGACCAGGTCGTTGGCCCCGCCGCTTATCAGCGAGTTCAGGTAGCCGCCCACGCTCCTCACGGCGCTGCCCGACCCCAGGTCGCGCACCGGTTCGCCCAGGTAATTCGCCGATATATTTGGCAGACTCATCGTAACCATGTCCGTCCCGACCGGTTCTATGTTCAACTGGAAGTTGAGCCCCGAGTTGATTACGGTGAACCTGAGCGGGTCGGAGGGGGTGGTCACACCGGTACCGTCCGCTATTCTTATATCGGCATTTAGGAAGGGCGAGTTTACAGTAATCATATTGCCGTGCGTCG
>QNCA01000313.1 GCA_003644325.1 Planctomycetota bacterium | reverse complement strand
GATGAAAATTCATTTCTGAACGAAAAGCCGCCCGAGGATTTCGACGCCTAACAACAGCAGGCCGGAATTCGTATAGTAAGAATTATACCGGCGGTATCGTTATGCCGCAACGTACTCAAGTTGACTGAGTTTTTGTCAACCTCGGCGACTGTCACCGTAAGGTGTTGTGAAACAACAGATTATAATCAAACATCCACCATCATCCAGAAAAAGTCAGTCAACTTGAGAACGTAGATAACGCGGCCTTTCTCAAAAAGGAGGACAATCCATGAAATCCCCGTTATTACTGCTTGCCGTGATTGCGTTGTTCGCGTTTCCTGTCGCAAATCTCAAGGCTGAAGAAGCCGCCAAACCCGGGCGGGATAACGGAAACCCACGGTCCGGGTTACTCGACGGCAACGCCCTTTCCGGCGGCAAAATCAAGACATACCGTGCAAAGGAAAACGGCACGATCAAACTGTACACCTTCACGGAAGAAGAGAACGGCAAAATAAAGGTGAAAGAAATGACCTTCGGAGCCGGCGGTAATTCGGCGAAGGAGTACGAATTTGAAAGCGTCGAGGACATGAAGAAAAAGGACGAGAAACTATACAAATATTACGAGCAGGCCACTGAAGTACGCAGCGTGCCGGGTCGCCGGGACTGGGGCCGACACCGCTGGGGCCTATATCTCAAGAATATGCCCCTCGACTACACGCTGCGCTATCTGGAATCCGGCATGCTGAAAGGCAACGACGCCGAAGATGCCGTCGAACTTATCCCGGGCAAGTTGATTAAACTGCTGAAAAAGGCGGACACCGTCCTGAAAAAGCACGCCGACTGCTCCGTCAAAAACCGCCTGGATATCCACTCGATGGCCTGGCTGCCCGAGTGCGTATTCAAGGACCTCGCGGTAAAACCCATCTGCGACGTCGTCAAGGCGCAGATGAAACTGAAAGGCGGCGTGACGCTGGTGGACCTGCCCGACGATTCCGAGTTCGCAAAGGCGGGGCTTGAAAAATACGACATCATCATCGAAATAAACGGCAGGGAAGTAACGGACATCGGGTCCCTCAACACCGCGCTCACCGAAGCGCCGAAGGACAAGAAGGTTGAAATCAGGGTAATTCATGAAGGCAAGGAAAAGAAAATCACCATGAAGATTCCCGAGGTCCCCGCGCCGGACGAACCTGGTACGAAGGATAAGGAAAAAGATGCCGGTGAAAAAGATAGGGAAGACATGGATTCGGTACACTGAGACGACATGCAGTCTTTGCCGGAAGGCGCGCATTTACCCGGCGTAAAGATTTCGCCCGGAACGGAACCGGAGGTGAAGTACCATGAGACACGTTTGGATTATGTTGTTACTTGTCGGGCTGTTGCTGACGGGTGCGGGCTTGGCGGCTGCGGATGAGGAGCGGGACGCGGCAACGCCCCCGCAGCAGGAAGACGCCGCGCGACAGGCCGGCGAAATCAAGGAGTTGGTGCGACAACTCGGACACGAGGACTACTGGAAACGCAAGAAAGCCTACGAGAAACTAAAAGAGATAGGCAAGCCCGCGCTGGAGGAACTAAAGAACGCGCTGGAAAGCGACGACCCCGAAGTCCGCGCCTCCGCCCAGAGGCTGATAGATGAACTGACCAGGCCGGATGACGGCAAGCCTGGCAAGAATACGCCTCCGGAGCCGCAGCCCCGCGTCCTTCCCGGCCCGGGCAACGTGAAGATTCAGATCATACCGGGATTCGGAGGCACTCTGCAAATAGTAAAAGTCGCAATACTGGAAGAAACCGAGGGCGACGCGAAAGTAAGATATGAATTCACCGAGATGCCCGGCAAGGACATTGATGTCGTCATAACCAAAACCGACAAGAACGGCAACTCCAAATCCGACAAGAAGCGCTTTAAGAACGCCGAGGATATGAAGAAAAAAGACGAAGCGCTGCACAAAAAGTACCTCAAGGCCATGAAACAGGGCGCTCGGGTGGTGCCCAGAATGAGCCCCCGGATGCGCTGGCAGAACCCGGGCTTTGGCATCGAGATGACTCTCGGGATACTCGAAGTCCTTATGCAAAGCAAAGCGCAAGCGTCCGAGGGATTGCTCAAAAAGGCAGAGAAAGAACTCCTCGATATTTTCAGACGCTTCGACGCGGTGGAACGCTCGCAGGCAAACCGCTCGCTGAAGGACTCGCTTGATATGGACAAGTGGACGCTGCGCCCGGCCTGCGACCTGCCCGGCGTGCGGGTGCGGCCCGCGGATGAAACCCTCAAGGCACACCTCAATATCAAAGGCGGGCTGGTGGTCAGCGAACTCTATGAAGACACCGCCTTCACCCAGAGCCTCAAGGCGCACGACGTTATCACCGAATTCGACGGGACCATGGTAGGCGACGTCAAGGGACTAAATAAGGCCTTCCAGCAGGCCAAGTTAGGAGGAAAAAAGAAATTCAAACTCAAGGTCGTCAGACGCGGCAAGGAGCGGGAAATCATCGTCGATTGGACCTGTGATCCCCCCGCGCGCAAACAGGCGGCCAAAGGCGAAAAAAAGCCGGAAGAGCCGAAAGAATCTACCGCCCCCGGCAAGCGGGACAAGTAGAGCACGCCGCGGGCCCCGCAGCAATTCGGCGTGCGGGGCCTGCCCCGATTCCCCTTGAGTCAGTACCTCATTTCCGTTGCAAGGCGGCCTCAAGTTAAGTATAATCGGCGTCTCTTGAGGAGCGTTACACAATATCCTGGGTCGGCTTTGCCGCTTTTTGGGAGGGGAGATCATGAATGATGAAATAGGCGTTGCGGCGGGAAAGATATACCGTTTTCTCGACAAGAACAGGGGCGATGCTCTAACGATGTCGAAAATCAAGGCAGGCACGAAGATCAAGGGTGCATTGTTCGACCAGGCCATTGGCTGGCTCGCGCGGGAGGATAAGATAAATCTCGAGCGGAGAGGCAGAAGCATATTCCTTGCGCTAAAGTAATTCATAGTTCGCCAATGGAAATTGACACCCTTGCGCAAGGGCGATGTATATTCTCGTTGCGTCTTGATCGCGCCGGGCCATTTCGGAACTTCTTTGAGAGGCAATCCCTAAATGTGCGGATTCATCGGCATTCTCGGTGTGGAAGGCGGGAACGTTGTTCACCAGATATATGACGGCTTGCTGTCGATTCAACATCGCGGGCAGGACGCCGCGGGCATACTGACGTTCAACGGTTCCAGGTTCCACGTGGTCAAGAGCGGCGGCCTGGTCAGGGACATTTTCACCGAGTCCAATACCGCTGCTCTCCAGGGTAACGTCGGCCTGGGCCACGTGCGCTATCCCACCATCGGCGGGGGCGCCGGCGAGGACGCCCAGCCCTTTTTCGTAAACGTGCCGTACGGCGTCGCGATGGCGCACAACGGCAACGTCATCAACTACGCTTCCCTCCGCGAGG
>QNCA01000312.1 GCA_003644325.1 Planctomycetota bacterium | reverse complement strand
GAAACAGCAGATTATAATCAAGCACCCACCATCATCCAGAAAAAGTCAGTCAACTTGAGTAATGTATTATGCGTTACGGGAAACATCGAAGGAGAGGGGTAGAGTGTATCGATAAATCGGCGTATTGAAATGGAGGTGCGGTTATGAAAATTGTGAGCAGCCTGATACGTGGTGGGTTTGTTCGTAAATGGAAGAATCACCTGTTGTCGGCGCTGGCCGTTTTTTTATGCTTTGGCGTGTTGGCCTCTCAGGCCGACGCGTTTGCTCTTTTGGGCTTTCGCGAGGCCAATAACCGGGCGTTGCGCTGGTCCAGGGAGGCTCTGGATGGAGGCCTGACGTTCGCCATCGCGGGCGGCTTTCTGGGCGAACCGGGGGTAACCTGCGACCCGCTGCCCGGACCTCCCCTCCCCCCGATTGACCCAATCCCAAAGGGAATCGTCGATTTTCCCGACCTGGTGCCTCTGGACCCGCATCCCTACCCCGGCGGCCCGATAATAATCCACCCGAACCTGCCGAAGCACAGGACGGTAGCCAGGGCCTTCAAGAAGTGGGACCGTATCAACCGCAACCTGGACCTCAATCGAGTCTATTACACTCCGATAGTCAACTGCGACGAGAACCTGGCGAACGCAACGCACTGGGAAGGACCGGGAACGCTGGGAGGACTCGGAGCCAACATCGACGTCTTCTCAAAGCCCGACGACTTCACTTTCACGCTGTTCGGCCGCACCATCGGGTTCACCAGTACCACGCTGGCCATCTGTGTGCCGGTCTGGAACAATTACACCAACAAGTTGGTCAGCGTTGATATCTTCTTCAACGAGGGCTTCAATTTCTCGCTCCATCCCGATGCCGGCGAGTTCGAGTTCGATATCCAGTCCGTGGCGCTTCACGAAATAGGCCACGCCCTGGGATTGGACCACCCGGACATCGCCGACGACCTGGGGCGGAATTATCACCCCATCACCCTGAAACCGGTCCACGCGACGGGTCGAGAGGTGATGAATTCAACCATCAGGCCGGGGCAGAAAAAGCGCCGGTTGACGTTCGACGAGTGGGGCGGAATGAGGTTCCTCTACGGGCCGCATCACCCGCCTATCACGGCCGAGTCCCCTTACAGTTTCGGCGACCCCATCTTCTTCGCATCAAGTGATGCCATTGAGGTTGGCGACGACGCACTGGGCGGCGTGCCCGTCCCCGAACCGGCGACGTTCATCCTCCTGGGCGCGGGACTGGTCGGCATGGTGGGCGTCCTTCGCAGAAGAACGCGGTAGAAGAGACTCATAATCAAAGAACGGCCGGGCATCAACGTGCCCGGCTTTTCTGAAAGGTGACTGTCACCGCAAGGCAGCCCGTACGGGCCTTTACCCCTCGGACCCTGACAGGCGGAGCGGGACTGTATGGATACGGGCTCCGCCTTGCCCTTGCCACCTGCCGCTCGCCGGCGTATAATTCCACGTCAAACAAATTCCGGCATACACACGGCCCTGGAGAAATTCCCGTGACCATTGATGCGAAACTCATCGAACATATCGCGCTGCTTGCGCGGCTGAAACTGCCGCCCGAAGAAAAGGAACGCCTGGAGCGCGACCTCGTCGACATCGTTGCTTACGTCGAAAAACTCAACGAGGTCGATATCGAGGGCGTCCCCCCCACCAGCCACGCCCTGCCGCAGAAGAACGTTTTCATAAGCGAAGCGGCCGACGCGCGCCTGACCGGAAGCGAGGCAATCCAAAACGCGCCCGACAGACAGCGTGACTACTTCAAGGTCCCGCGCATCATCGACGAACAGTAAAAATAACGGGAAAAGGGGTCTGACCTTTTCCTGCTGTTTTGGAGGAAGCAAATGACGGACTATCCCTCAGCAACATCCATACGCGATTCAATAATCAAGGGCGAGTGCACCGCGCTGGATATCGCCGCCGAGGCTTTTCGCCGCATCGAGAAGCATGACCCCGCGGTGCGCGCCTTTATATCACACACCCAAAAAACCGCGCTGGACAAGGCCGCGGAGGTGGACACCAAAATCTCGCGCGGGAAAAAGGTCGGCGCGCTCGCAGGCGTACCGGTCGTGATAAAGGACAATATCAACATGCGCGGCACGAAGACCACGTGCGCCTCCCGCATTCTGGAAAACTACGACTCGCCTTACGATGCCTTCGTCGTGAAGCGTCTGCTCGCGGAGGACGCCGTCATAGTCGGCAAGGCGAACATGGACGAGTTCGCCATGGGCTCGTCGTGCGAGAATTCGGCTTTTCACCCAACGCACAACCCGTGGAACCCGGGCTACATCCCCGGCGGTTCGAGCGGCGGCAGCGCGGCGGCCGTCGCAGCGCGCATGACGCCCCTGAGCCTCGGCAGCGACACCGGCGGCTCGATCCGCCAGCCCGCGGCGCTCTGCGGGGTCGTGGGTATAAAGGCCACTTACGGCCGCGTGTCGCGCTACGGGCTGGTGGCGTTCGGCTCCAGCCTGGACCAGATAGGCCCCATCGCGACGAACGTTCGCGACTGCGCGCTCCTTCTGAACGTCATCGCCGGCGCCGACCCGAACGACAGCACCTCGGCCGACGTGCCGGTGCCCGACTTCACGGAGGGAATCGACGGCGGGGCAAAGGGAATGAAACTCGGAGTGCCGCGCGAATACTTCGTTGACGACATCGCGCCGGAAATCACGAAGGCGGTGAAGGGCGCGCTTGACGTCTACAAGGATTGCGGCGCGGAGTTGGTGGACATCTCTCTGCCGCACACGCCGTATGCGAACCCGGCGTACCACATTGTCGCCGACGCCGAGGCGTCGAGCAACCTGGCGCGCTACGACGGGATACACTACGGCCACCGCAGCGAGGAGGCGGAGAACCTTATCGACCTCTACTCGCGCTCGCGCACGGAGGGCTTCGGCCCGGAGGTGAAGCGGCGCATTCTGCTGGGCACGTACGTGCTGAGCGCGGGCTACTACGATGCGTACTACCTGCGCGCGCTCAAGGTGCGCACGCTCATCCGCCGCGACTTCGACCAGGCGTTCAAGAGGGTAGACGCCATTGTCTGCCCCATCACGCCGGTGCCGCCGTTCAAACTCGGCGAGCGCATAGACGACCCGCTGCAGATGTACTACTGCGACATCCTGACGACGCCGGCGAACCTGGCGGGTCTGCCGGCGCTCTCGCTGCCGTGCGGCTTCACCGGCGACGGCATGCCGATAGGGATGCAACTGATGGGCAGGCCGTTTGACGAGGCGACGCTGTTGCGGGTAGCGCGTGCGTTCGAGGCGGCGACGGATTTCAACCGCGCGCCTGCCCTGTCTTAACCGCGGAGAACGCCAAGAAAAATAGCCTCAGATAAACGCCCATACGGGCCCGTACCGGGCAGATGAACGCAAATACTCTGAAACCTGCGAAGTCCCGAGCGT
>QNCA01000311.1 GCA_003644325.1 Planctomycetota bacterium | reverse complement strand
TTCCGCGTTCAACTGGAAAGGACCCCGGACATCTGCTTGCCGTCTGCTACCACGAGAGCCTCCGTTACAAAACAAGACTTCACAAATTCAACCAAAGGGGGTACGGTGTCGGGGTCCTTCCCTTCAGGGCGAGGACCCGAAACGGGCAAGCCGGCCGCCCCTACGTGGCGGTTGCGCTCCGCCCCTCTGGGGTTCTCGTCCCGAAGACCCCTTCGGGGTCGAGGGATAATTCGGGTCTGACCCAGCCGTACCCGCACCCTTGCCCTTGCCCTTCCTCCAGCATTTGCGTTTTCGCGGGCTTTTGTATAGACTATCGGCATGGGACTTACGCCGAGGATAGTTATGGGAGTAGCGGCCCTGTGCATGCTGGGGGCGGGGTGTGCCGTGACGGCGGCCACGGAGGAAAACCCGGGCGTCGAGGATCATGACCCGCGCCCTTCCATGACACCGTACGAGCCGAGCGCCCCGGTACGGATAACATCTATTGCCCCGGGGGACTGGGATATCAGCACCAACCCTCGGCTGAAATGGAAGGCGAATCCGGATGTCATCGGCTCGGTACGGTTTGTCTCCGTGCGGATATTCGAGGTGATTGACGGCAGAGCGAGTGATAATCCGTGCGTGACGATTGACGACACCACCGGCGCTCTGGCGCGGGCGAATGGATGCCCGCTTTTTGAACCCATGGACGGCGTACTGGTTTGCTTCATGGGCAGCCACGCGGGGATGACGGAACTGAAGCACGCCACCGAATACGTGCTGGCGCTGCGGCTGGTGGGGAGCAGCGAAGGAGCAACCTGCACCGTGCGCTTCACCACGCGGTAGCCGGGGGCAAAAGCGCCCATAAGTCCCCGTTCCGCGAGTTTGCCGGCGACGAACATCACTGCGAGATGAGACATGAGGAAGAGATTTGAGGAACTGTTTCCCGGGGGCAAGCCGTTAATCGGCGTGGTGCATCTGCCGCCCCTGCCGGGCAGCCCGCGCTACGGCGGTTCGATGGATGCGGTCGCAAGGCGGGCGCTTGCCGATGCGGGCGCTTATGCCGGGGGCGGCGCGAAGGGGATCATCGTGGAGAATTTCGGCGACTATCCCTTCCCGCCGGGACGCAGCGAGCCGCAGGCGATAGCGGCCATGGCCTCGGTGCTGACGCTCCTGCGCGCGGCGTGGCCGAAGATGGTGTTCGGCGTGAACGTCCTGCGCAATGACGCCCAATCGGCCATAGGCGTGGCCCATGCCGCGGGGGGCAGATTCATCCGCGTGAACGTCCACACCGGCGCCGTGCTGACGGACCAGGGGCTCATCGAGGGTCGCGCGGACGAGACCCTCCGGTTCAGGCGCCGGATAGGGGCGGACGACGTATTGATATTCGCGGATATCAACGTGAAGCACGGAGCGGCCCTGCGGGAGCGCGACCTGCGGGTGGTCGCCAGGGAGACGGTCGCGCGAGGCATGGCCGACGGCCTGATAGTAACGGGCCGCGAAACGGGCAGCGCGCTTGACATTCGAGACGCCAGGCTCGTAAAGAGCGCTATCCGCGCGCCCCTGCTCGCGGGCAGCGGGGTTACCGTGGAGAACGTGGCGGAGATACTGCCGTCCGTGGACGGCTTAATAGTCGGCACCAGCCTGAAGCGCGGCGGCAGGACGGAAAACCCCGTTGACGCGGCAAGGGTGAAGAGGCTTGTAAAAGCGATGGGGCAAGGGGCAAGGGGTAAGGGCAAAAGGTAAGGGCAAGGGGTAAGGGCAAAGGGTAAGGGCAAGGGCAACGTTGGTGACAGTCACCGAGGTTAACAAAAACTCAGTCAACTTGAGTAGATTAGTGACCGTCACCACGCAAGGGCAAGGGCAAGGGCAACGTTGGTGACTGTCACCGCAAGAAAAAATCAGTCAGATTGAGTATATAACCGCCGTGTCTGACTTGGGAGGGCAGTACGATGAGAATCAGGCACATTCTGTTAGTCCTCGGGGTGGTGTCATGCTTCGCAGCGTCCGCCGGATGTGAGTGGAGCGATGAAATAATAGACATCGAAAAAGAAGACAGTTTCATAGTTCCACTCGACATGCTCGCGCCTGAAGGCGAACAGGCGGCGCTCGAGGCCAGGCTGGAGTACATCGACGGCCTGTCGGGGATACGCGGCGAGACGCTGGAGTTCGTATACGATGGCGATGTCATAGGCCGGGCGCCGACGAACTCCGAGGGCGTGGCGCGGTTCGAGTTCAAGCCGCCCAGGACGGGCGACTACGAGTTCACGGTAAGGCTGGCGAAGGATTCCGACCGAAAGGCGGTCTCGGCGCCGTTGACGCTTTGCGTGCGTAGGCGCGAGCAGGAATTCATCGTCACCGACGTGGACAATACCATATCGGACGCTGGTTACTTGGAGTTCGTGCGGACAAAGTTGAAGGACATCAAACCGGTGAAGGACTCCGCCAAGATGCTGAGGAGGTTGTCGAAACGCTATACGATAATATACCTGACCGGGCGGGAGGACATCTTCAGGCGCAAGACGAAGAGATGGCTGGAAGAGAAGGATTTCCCCGCGGGGCCGGTATTCTTCTGGAACGTCCAGGAGGGGGAGTGGAGCCACGAGAAGTACAAGACCCATTTGATAGCAAAATTGAAGAGGGACTGGCCGAACATAAGGGCGGGATTCGGAGACCTGCCGGGGGACGCTTACGCGTACATGACGAACGGACTCCGCATATACATAGTGCGGCCCGAAAAGAAAGACGAGGAAGCGGAACGGACGAAATTCCCGGGCGGCGTTACCTTCATCAAATCCTGGAAGGATGAGGGCATGCGAAAAGAGTTGCTGCCCGAGGATGATTAAGGTATAATAAAAGCATAACAAAGTGGCGGAGTCCCGACTTTCCGCGGAGGCGGCATATTCGGGACTTTCTTTTTGACTGCGTAACTACGTTATTCTGAATTTCCCGCTCGTAGTTTGTCGGCGCGTCCTTTAGAATGCGCCGGAACTGAGCGACACGGGAGCAAACAAGACATGTCGGATTACGACAAAAAGCGCGCGACAATAGAGCGGAACCTAGCAGAGGTAAGACGGCGCATGGCCGCCGCATGCGAGCGCTCCGGTCGAAAAGCGGACGAGGTCACGCTCATCGCGGTTACAAAGACCGTGGGCCTGGAGGAGATTGATATCCTCGCGGACCTGGGTGTGAGCAGGATGGCCGAGAGCCGTGTGCAGAATGCCGCCGCAAAAATCCCAGCAGCGCCCGCCGGCATAGAGTGGCACATGATAGGACATCTCCAGCGCAACAAGGCAAAGAGGGCGCTGGAAATGTTTCCCCTGATAGACGCCGTGGACTCCGTGCGCCTGGCGAAAGAGATTAACAAGCACGCGGAACACATGGGCAAGACCGTGCCCGTCCTCCTGGAGGTAAAAACCGGCGGAGAGGAGGCCAAGCACGGT
>QNCA01000310.1 GCA_003644325.1 Planctomycetota bacterium | reverse complement strand
TTCAACCGCCGGGCCTTGGCGCGCAGTTCAAGCGGCGTAAGGCCGGGTGAGTCGTCGATGATTATCGGCGCTTCGCTCAGCGCCCCGCAGGCGATGCTCAGCCTGCTGTATTGCTCCTTGTGAAGCGTGCCGTTGCGCATCCGGTGGGCGTCTATTCGCGTATGCATGCACAGCAGGTTCTGCACTATCTGCCGCTTGGACGTCTCCATGCTGAATATCGCCAGGGGGCGCTTCTGCTGCACCGCCACGTGCTCGGCCACGTTCAGCGCGAAACTGGTCTTGCCCATCGACGGCCTGCCCGCAACTATTATCAGTTGCGCCGGCTGCAAGCCGCTGGTCATATTGTCAATGTCGACAAATCCGGTCGGGATGCCCGTCACGCGGCCTTCCACGTCCGCCCAACTCTCTATCTGCTCCATGGTGAGTTTCAGGATGTCCCTGATGTGTATCATCTCGGAGCCGACCTTTTTCTGCGCTATTTCAAATATCAGGTGCTCGGCCTTGTCCAGCAACTTGTCGGAGACCTCCGTCTCCTCGTAGGAATCCTTCAGTATCTGGGTGGCAACCTGTATGAGATTCCGCGCTATCGCCTTGTCGCGCACGATCTGCGCGTAGTGCATGCCGTGGGCCGCGTCCGGCACGGCGCTCATCAACTCCCCCAAAAACTGAAATCCGCCGACCTCCGCCAGGTGGCCCCGCTGGGCCAACTCCTCTCTTAATATTATCGAGTCGATGGGGCGGTTGTTGTCATACAGATACACCAGGGCATCGAAGAGCAATTGGTGGGCGGTCTTGTAGAAACTATTCTTGTCGAGGATTTGCGCCACCTCCCCGACCAGTTCCTTGTCAAGGATCATCGAGCCTAGCACGCCGGTTTCCGCCTCGATGCTGTGTGGAGGAACGCGGTCGGCGCCCGGCGCCGCAGAAAAATCTGCCGTCATTTTTTGCCCCCTCAGAGAGCGCGTGAAGCCCGCATGCAGGTCGCGCGCGTTTTTTTAGGATTGCTTTCCATTAACAAAACTACCACGCAGGCATGCTATCATACTATTATGCCATTGTACTATTATACTGTTATACTATTGTACTATTATACTATCATGCTATCAGGGCGCCCCCGCAGATTCAAGTGTTTTTTCCTCCTGATGGCGGTCACGGCGTGCGTGCCAAATCTGCAGGCGGGAAGCGCCGGCGCCGTTGACTTGGGCCCGGCAATTGGTACAATCGACCCTCGTTCCTTAAGTCAAAGGAGAGAGGATATGCTTAAATCAATCATAACGATAAGCATCGCGGCAATGGCTGCGATTATCTCGGCCCACGGCTGTCACCGCAAAGGCGCGGAGGAGCCTCGCCCCCCCCGGGACGGCGCTCATCACGAAGCCCCCGCAAGCGCCCCCGACAACCGGACACCACGGGAAAGCCGCTTCGTGCCAAAACACATCGACATTATCCAGAAAATCGGCAAGCAGCGGTCCGGCTACGAGGCCCCGAAAAACCTTGTCATAAAAGACCGGGCCGCCTTCGAGGATGTCTGGCGGAAAATCCACTACAGCGTCTTTCCAAAACCCGCCCCGCCGCAGGTCGATTTTGAAAAGGAGATGATAATCGCCGTCTTCATGGGCAAATGCGCCACCGGGGGCCACTCCATCGACATCGTGGACGTCGTCGAATACGCCGACAAGGTGGAAGTGCAGTTCGCCAGGCGCAAACCGTCGCCCGGAGACGTGACCACAACGGCTACCACCCGGCCGTTCTGCCTGGTAAAAGTCGCGCGCATCAATAAGGAAGCGACCTTCCTCGAAGTCAGCGTGGGAGACCCTCAGCCGTGAGATGCCCCCGCACCGCAGAGCCTCTCTCCCGTTGAGGTCCCCGTCGATTTTTCCCCCCTGGCGCTCTTTGCGGTGAAGTTTACGCGAGAAAAGCGCCGAGGCGCGCCAGGGACTCGCGGGCGGCGCCGACAGGGTCGGCGGCCTCGGTGTACAACTCCACGGTAACCCAGCCGTCATAGCCCACACCCCGCAACGCCCCGAACACCCCGGCGAAGTCTATCGCACCCCTGCCCGGTATGAGATGATAGTGACGGCGGTCCTCGCCTATATCCTCTATGTGCACGTGGCGAATGTGCGGGGCCAGGCGGGTAACGGCATCCGTGATATCTTCTCCGACGCAGAAAAAATGCCCCACGTCGAAGTTCACGCCAATCCACGGTGACCGAAAGCGCGCCAGAAATTCCTCCGTCTGCGCCACGTTCTCTATGAGTAGTTCCGGCTCGGGCTCGATAAGGAGTTTCACTTCGCAGCGCTCAGCGGTCTTCAGCGCGCGGGTGATTCCCTCCTCGAACCACCCCAGCGCGGTTTCCCTCTCGACGCCGGTCAGCCGTCCGCCCGGCTCGGTCGAGATGGTCCTCGCCCCGAGAGTGCGCGCCATCTCCAGGGACTGAACGGTGTGCCGCAGCCTCTTCGCCCGGACGGTCTCGTCGGGGTCTATCCACGATGGATTCCAGAAATCGCCGACGGCCTTGAGCGTGAAGGCGTTGACGTTCGAAATCCCGAGGCCGCATTCGGCGATGATTCGCCGGGTTTCATCTATCTTCTCCAGCGTCATCTCCGGCGGGTAGGCGTGGGGTACGTCGGCCATTATCTCCACGCCGCGATACCCCGCCTCCGCGACGGCGCGTATGGCGTCGGGCAGACCGACGGAGGTAAAGGCGTTTGTGCTGAAAGCGAACTTCATTTCGATGCCCCTGGAAGCCGATAATCGGTACGGGCGGACCCCGCCCTGCCCGGATATCGAATGTCGGATATCAGACAGACGATACCACGGATTGCGCGGATTTCAACGGATTTCAACGATTCCTTCTCCGGGGCAGCGTGGAACCGCGAATAATCCGCATAATGCGGCAAAGAACCGCCCGGGGAAAAGATTTTTCCACGATAAACCGAAAATCTTGAAAAATAAACCGCAACTTTTCCACCGCTACCTGTGTCTATACATATGGTAGGCTACGGTAGCTGCGGGGATATACACTCGAGATACATGGAGGGGTGGGTGTGGGTATGTCCGTATCTAACCGAGGAGGCCGCTTAGAATGAGTTGTTGGCAAATGCGCCTTCTCATCTCTGAGTATTTCGACGACGAACTCAGCGATGAGGAACGGCAAGCAGTTGAAAGTCATATTGTCCTTTGTGGCCCGTGTTACAAGGAATTTGTCGAAATGCGGGCGCTTGTGGGGAAACTCAAACGCGCACTGGCACCTTACCGTTTCACGGCCCAAGACAAGGAAGCCCTCTTGGAAAGGCTCCAGGGCGAGGGCTCGTAGGAAGAGTGCGACATCATCTCCCGCAAAATCCCACGTCCCTAACCTCCTACCCGACCTAAACATATCGCGCATTATCCGTCATTCCCCCTAACAAAAGTGCACCATTT
>QNCA01000309.1 GCA_003644325.1 Planctomycetota bacterium | reverse complement strand
GCCCAGCGTTCTGCAGAAGCGCGTTACTATCGACTTCCTGGTGACCGGCCCTATGATGGGAAGCCTTATCTTCAGCCAGTCCAGCGCCCTGCGCCCACCGGCTGTCTTTTTCATTACTATGAAGCCTCCGACCAGGGCGACGACGAGCCCGATGCTTATCAGCAGGTTCGTCGCCTCGTACTGAAGGTCATTGCCGACACGCACAAGTCCCACGCGGGCCAGGCTCCATCGGCTGAGCGCCATCACGGCCTTTGTAGGGGCGGGCATGTCAATGCCCTGTTCCGTGAACACTTTCTCGAACTGCGGCACCACGAATATCATCAGCGCGCTTACGATGACGAGGGCTATGCAGCCGATGACTATCGGATAAACCATCGCGCCTTTGACCTTGTTGCGGAGTTTCTGGCCTTGTTCGAGGAACTTGGCCAGCCTGTCCATAATGGTGTCGAGCACGCCGCCCACCTCGCCCGCGCGAACGAGGTTCGTATAAAGGCTGTCGAAGGCCTTGGGGTGGCGCGACATGGCTTCGGACAGCGAGGAGCCGCCCTCGACATCCTCCGTCACGTCCATCAACACGTTCTTGAGCACGCCGGGCTTGACCTGGGACTCAAGTATTTGCAGGCTGCGCACGATGGGCAGGCCGGCATCGATTAGAATGGACAGTTGCGTGGTGAACTGCACGAGTTCGGCGTTCTTGACGCCGCCGATGGCGAAGGTCTTTTTCTTCGGTCCTGCAGGCGCGGCGGCCTGCCCGGCGGCGCCGGCGGCTTTGGGCTTTATCTCCGTGGGGAAATAACCCATGCCTTTTATGATATTGCTCGCCTCTTCGACGCTGGCGGCTTCCACCTCGTCGCTGACTTCCTGGGCGCGGCTATCCACCGCCTTGTATGCGAAAACAGGCATACGACCCCCTTTCCGTGAAAACAGATTGGGAACTTCTCCGTATTTAATGTTAGTCCGTACTTGTCCGTCCGGCAATGCCCCGACGAGTCGCGGCGGCGATTCCACGCGCCGCCTACACCGCCTGGAGCGTCTCTTTCACTATCTCTTCGATGGTTGTGACGCCTTCAAATATGAGCCGCAGTCCCCTTTCGCGCAAAGTTATCATGCCCTCCTCACGCGCCACCTGGCGTACCCTCCCTGTCGATGCGCCTTCGATTATCATCTGCCTGATGTTCTCGCTCAACAGGAGGGTCTCGAATATGGCCGTGCGCCCCTTGTAGCCGGTATGGTTGCACTCCATGCACCCGCGACCGTAGAAGAACCTGTTGTCGCTGACGTCCTTCCTGCTCAGTCCCAGTTCATAGAGCATCTCGTCGCTGGGCTCGAATTCGGTCTTGCAGTTCGGGCATATCTTGCGCACGAGGCGCTGTGATATGACCGCCTCCAGGGTGGCGGAGATAAGGAACGGCGGCACCTCCAGTTCTATCAGGCGCGTGACGGTGGTGGGCGCGTCGTTCGTGTGCAGGGTGCTGAACACCAGGTGGCCGGTCAGCGAGGCGTCGATTGCCATCTCAGCGGTTTCCAGGTCGCGGATTTCGCCCACGAGTATCACGTCCGGGTCCTGACGCACGATTGAACGCAGACACGTTGCGAAGTCCACGCCTATCTCTTCGTTTATCTCCACCTGCATTATGCCTTCGATGTCGTATTCGACGGGGTCCTCGGTCGTGATTATCTTGAGTTCGGGCGTGTTGATTTCCTGCAGCGCCGAATAGAGCGTGGTGGTCTTGCCGCAGCCGGTGGGGCCCGTCACCAGTATGATGCCGTTCGGCTTCCGGATGATCTCTCGGAACATCTTCAGTTCTTCTTCGTTGAAACCCAGTTGTTCGAGGTCCAGCGAGACCACGCTGCGGTCGAGCACGCGCATCACCACGCTCTCGCCGTGCATGGTCGGCAGTGTGGACACGCGCAGGTCCACCGGCCTGCCGGCGATGGTCAGGGGCACGCGGCCGTCCTGGGGCATGCGCGTCTCGGCGATGTCGAGGCGCGACATGACTTTGATGCGCGAGATGAGCGCCAGCGCGATGTGCGGCGGCGGCGGGGCCATCTCGTACAGCGCGCCGTCTATGCGGTAGCGTATCTTGAACTCGTTCTCGAACGGCTCGAAGTGGATGTCGCTGGCCTTGTCGCGGATGGCCTGGTACAGAATAAGGTTGAGCAGTTTCACGACCGGCGGCAGGGAACCCATCATCTCGATCTTGGATATGTCTATCGCGCCGCCCTGCGAGAGGTCTTCGTCCTGTTCCAACTGCTGTATGACCGTTTCGATTGACTCGACCTGGTCGCCGTAGTAGCGCTTGAGCGCGCGGTCTATCGCGCCTTCGTTGCTCACGGCGCCCTTCACGTTGTAGTCGAGCATGAACTTCAGTTCGTCCAGCAGCCCCACGTTGAGCGGGTCCGACATCGCCACCACCAGCGCGCCGTCCTCCATCTCCACCGGCACTACCTTGTAGATGTTCGCTATTGAGGGAGGCACCTTCTCGATGATTTCGGGGGGGACGGAGATGTCGTCCAGGTTGACTATTTCCATGTCCCACTGCGCGCCGAGCGCGAAGAGGATTTCCTCCTCGGTCACATAGCCCAGATCCACCAGTATCCTACCTATTGCGCCGCCCTTGTCTTTCTGGATTTCCAGCGCTTCCTGGATCTGGCCCTCGGTAACCAACTCCATCTCTTTGAGTATCTGCCCTATCTGTTTCCTGGGTTCGGTCATTTCTGCCTCCGGCTGACGGCGCCGCCAGTTTTTTCGTTCATCCGGAAATTTGGGGGAGCGGATAAATCGCCGCAAGGTGACAGTCACCGTTGCCATCCCCCGTTACCCGTTTTCCCCGGTGAACTTGTTCAGGATTGCCTGTGGATTCATCGCCCTTTCCAGCATGTCTTCCCTCGCTATTTTGCCGCTCGTGTACAGCGAAAACAGGCACTCGTCAAGCGATATCATGCCCTGGCTGCGGCCCTTGAATATCTCGTCGTTCAGACGGTTGGTCTTATTTTCGCGTATGAGGTTTGCAATGGCGTGGGTCATGTACATTATCTCAAACGCCGCTACGCGGCTCTTGCGGTCCACGGTGGGAATCAGCGCCTGTGACACCACGGCCAGCAGGCTGACGGAAAGTTGTATCCGAATTCTGTCCTGTTCGTCCGGAGGAAACTGGTCTATAACGCGCACAATAGTGCTTGCCGCGCCGCTTGTGTGCAGTGTGCCAAAGACCAGGTGACCCGTCTCCGCGGCGGTCAGGGCGGCGCGCGTGGTCTCCAGGTCGCGCATCTCGCCCACCAGTATCACGTCCGGGTCCTGACGGAACGCCCTGCGCAGCCCCTCCGCGAAACTGGGCACGTCGGTGCCGATCTCCCTCTGACTCACCAGGGATTTCTTGTGCTCATGGTAAAACTCTATCGGGTCCTCGATGGTGATTATGTGATAATCGTAG
>QNCA01000308.1 GCA_003644325.1 Planctomycetota bacterium | reverse complement strand
CACCTTCATGACGGCCATCTGGCGGATTCGCCTCCCCGGGGCTATGTGGAGGTGCCGCTTCAGCATCTGCCGCTTTTCGGGGGGCATCTGCCGCAGACGGCGGATGTTGATGGCGACGTTCAGTTTCTCCTCTCCCGGCAGGGAGCGGAACTGTTGGTAGCGCCTGCGGATTATCTCGCGGCGGTCCTCGTTCAGGCGCTTCCACTTGCGGTATGCTTCGACTATTTTTGCGCGCTCCTCGCTGCTCATGGCCTCCCACTGCTGCCGGTTGGACTCCGCCTCATCTCCGGCGGCGGAGGCTCCCATCAGGCCCCCCAGGCCGATTGTAAGGACCAGGCATGTCAGGAGTATGCGCTTCATCACTGTTTTCACTCCGCTGATGGAGGCGGACCTGAACCGCCGTCACTTTCGTTTGGCGGAATAATCTTTTCTATGTCGGGTTCGTCGATATTGCTTTCGACCAGGATTTCGGCCGTGGCGAACGGTTCGCCCTTGTAGATTTCCAGGTTGCCGTTTTCGGCGGCTTCAAGGATGTCGAGGTTTTCCAGCAGGGGGAGGTTTTCTATGATTTCTTGTTCCTCTTGCGCTGTCAGCTCCAGGCCGTAGCGGTCTTGGTCGGGGGTGCGCCCGGGCCGAAGCGCGAGCCACAGGCCCAGTACCAGCGCCGCGCAGGCCGCAGCGGCCGCGACGGCGCGCCGGAGCGGGGTACGGGCCGGTCTGGTCCCGGATGGCCGCGTCTCCGCGTCTCCCGCCGCAAGACGCCGTATGCGCGAGCGGAGTTTGCGCTGGAAGTCTTCTGAAGGACGAACATCCTCCACCCCGTCCAGGGCGTCGTAGGAGGCCCTGTACAGGCGGACTTCCTCCGCGCAGCGCGGGCAGGAGGCGATATGCGCCTCCACGCGCCGCCTGTCTTTCTCGCTCAGGCCGCCGCTCAGGTAGAGGCCGAGGATTCTTTTTGTCTTGGCACAGTTCATGGTTCTAACACCTTGCGGCCCGTACGGGCCGAAGTTCACCCGCGTGCCGGAGTTTGCCTGCGGCACGCTGCATTTATGTTATTCCCTTTCCATCTGTCTATTTTAACACGATAGGGGGCAGAAGGTTCCCCCTTTTTTGGAAAAAGTTTCTCCTGTTCTATATCGGGGGGGTATGGGCCGCTCCGGGTCAGACCACATTCTACGAGCTGGCCGCTCCTTCGGAGCGTCTGCGCTCCGTAGATGGGTCTGACCCGCCGCCCCGGGCGCGAGAATTATTAGAAAATTCCAATAATTGACCTTGACTTATTATCAGGATTTTGTGAGTATTTTCTAAACATTTGCTAAATAGTTGCCGAAAAAGAGTAAGTGCACGCAGGCCCGTTCTGATTTGTGCGGGCCGCTCCCTGCCGGGAGTCTCCCCCTCGCGTGCCGTGGAAGATGGTTGCATGAGCGCTGTGCTGTCTTTGTCCACTGTGGGTGGGAAGAGCGGTTGAGCGATTGCGATCCGGCGAGGTGTGGAATGATGTGCGCTGCTTATTCGGCTATGCGGCAAAATCGGTAATAGACTATCCTGCGTTCGGCAGGAACAAAGGTGTGGCCGTCATAGCCGTATCGGTCCTTCCCTTGCGGGGGAAAGGTCGATGCGGTTTTTCGTTTGAATTTCGAGACGACATATATTTGAGGATTTCCGTGATTCGAAGGGAGGTGATGCACCAGAGGATAAAACGCATTGATTCGGTTTAACGGAATATATGTTAAACGTGTTTTCAGGAAACATCGCGCGAAGTTTCCCTACGTTATTGTTTAAGGGGGTTACAGGATGAGAAGGCTAAACATACTTCTTGTTCTTGCCGCAGGACTTATTCTTGTGGCCAACGCCGCTTTCGCCGGCGAGAAGCCGACGGTAAAAGAAGCGGTGAAGAACATGTACGATGTTCTAAAAAACGACACGACTCTTGACCCGGCGGTCAAGCAGGCGCTTCACGGCCTGTGCGAGGCCATTGAAAGCGAGGGCGTAGGTCCCGGCGAGGGCCCCGCCGACGAGACCGCCGTCAGGCGCAGAATCGACGACTGGTTCGCCGCCGACAGCGCCTCCTACGCCGAATATTTCGGTCAAAAGAATGAAAAAGGGTTCTGGCAAAGGTGGAAACTCTACGGGGATTTCCGCGTGCGTTACGAGGTTGACGCCCACCGCGACGAGCGCTGGAGAGACCAATACGACTATTGCAGTGAGAGTGATACGTACACCTGCAAGGACAGGCACCGCGACGACCGTGCCTCGTGGCAGCAGCGCTTCCGCATCGGCTTCCAGTACGACGTGGGCCACCACATGTACGCGGGCGCTAGGCTGAGCACCGGTCCCTGCGGCCTGGCAAAGGATGAGGACCAGACTCAGACCGGCGACTTCACCAGGTGGAAATTCGACCTTGACAGGTGCTATGTAAGATGGTCGCCGTTCGAAGACGCCCCCCACCACTGTGACAGACTCGGTCTGGACGCCACGGTCGATTTCTATGTAGGTAAGTTCGACCACCGCTGGGCGTTCTACGCCACGCCGATGGTCTGGGACGAAGAGGCCCAGCCGACGGGTTTCGCAATGCGCAAGAAGATCACCGGCATCCCCTGGTTTGACGCGCTTGAGTTCGCCTTCGGCATGTACACGCTGACCGAGGAGGACGAGAACGACGACGCCTGGGTAAACGTCGGCCAGTTGACCTTGCACAAAAAGGTCTCCGAAAGACTGAACATGCGGATATCCGCCGGTATATACGACTGGAACGACGTTGATAACACCTGCAACGACGGCAGCATCGACTGGTGGGACCTCGGCGGCGCCATCGACGACGAAGGCCGCACGCACCCGTATGATTACCGGGGGGGCTATGAGTTCCTCAGCGATTTCGAGATCCTCGACTTCATCATCCGGCTCGAGCACACCGGCTTCGAGTTCATGAACAGGCAGTGGCCCATCATTGTCACGTTCGACTACGCTTACAACACCGATGCGCGCGAGAACGATGAGACAGTGGACGGGTACATGGCCGCAGCACGCCCGCGCGGCGAGCAGAACGACGCCTTCATGTTCGACCTGTGGGTCGGGAAGATCGAGAAGCAAGGCGACTGGGCCTTCAACTACGGCTACTGGTACGTGGAGCAGGACGCCGTATTCGGCCTGGTCACCCAGGACGATTTCCCCTTCACGAACAACTTCTACGGGCATACCGCCGGCGCGCGCTACATGCTGTTCGACAAGGTCTGGCTCGAAACGAGGGTGTTCTTCGCCAAGCAGATGGTCGACGACGATTTCTGCGTCGATGAAACCGCCCAGACCAGCGACAGGACCAACATACGCTTCAGGTTCGACCTGAACATCGACTTCTAGTCGGCTCCAGCGTAATCGATTCCCGAAGGGCGCGGTTGCAAGAACCGCGCCCTTTTCGTCGTGCGCCCGGCAAGGCGCACCGACTT
>QNCA01000307.1 GCA_003644325.1 Planctomycetota bacterium | reverse complement strand
GACAACGCCGACGACCGGGCGAGAGAGCGCGTTGAAAACATAGACGCATTAATCAACGCCGCAGCCGAGTACGACCGGCAAAACGAGGGCGCAACATTGCAGGGATTCCTGGAACAGGTGGCGCTGGTTTCCGACACCGACCGCTGGGACGAGAAGGCCGACCGCGTTACGCTGATGACGTTGCATTCCGCCAAGGGCCTGGAGTTCCCGGTGGTGATAATCTGTGGCATGGAGGAAGGCCTCCTGCCGCATATCCTGTCGGTTGAGCATCCGGACCGGGTCGAGGAAGAACGCAGGCTGTGCTTCGTGGGCATGACGCGGGCGATGAAGCGACTGGCCCTCACGTACGCACACACCCGCGCGGTCGCCGGACGCTACCAGGACCGCATGCCCTCGCGTTTCCTCAGGGAGATCCCCGCCGACGTGGTCAGCATCCAGAGGAGCGGTGCGGCGGGCGCCGACGACGATACCGATAACGAGCACAGGCCGCCCTACGACGATCTCGGTTTCAAGAACGGCGATTACGTGCGCCACGAGCACTTCGGCCCGGGCCGCATCACGAGCATACAGAAGCGCGGCAGGCTCACCCACGCCCGGATATTCTTCGAAGGGGCCGGCGAGCGCACGATCATCCTGCAATATGCCGACCTGCAGCGCGAGGAAGACTGGTAAGGTCTGACCCGAACGGAAAAGGGCATCCGAAACTCGCGCGATACTTGGAAGCATGCGCGAATTCCGGAAGGGCCGCATCGGTGACTGTCACCATTACGGAGCCGTCCCCGATGTGTCGGGGGCGGATCGTAGATGGTGACTGTCGCCGTGCCGGCAGCGCCCAGGATTCTTACATGTTCCCCAGACGTTCCCAACCGAGGGCCCGAGGGCCTCGGCCCGCTGCTCGACCAGTTGCCCGCCCAGGATTCTTACATGCTCCCCGGACGTTCCCAACGCTGGAACATGCCGGCAAATCGTGATAGAATCGAGCCGCTATGGTTATCCTCACGGTTATCGAGAAAGGCAGGGAAAAGCAATACCTGGTGCCGCACAGCCTCATTACCGTCGGCCGCGCGGCCGATAACGTCATCGAGATAAAGGACGCCAAGTCCTCCCGCCGCCATTGCGAAATCCGGAAGACAGGCGAGACCTACCACATCCGCGACCTGGACAGCCATAACGGCACCCTGGTCAACGGCGTCGCCATACACGAGGCGGAACTGAACCCCGGCGACAGAATCAACATCGGCCTCACTACCATCCTCTTCGACGTCAAGCCCGAGATAGACGAGAAGCAGGACGAACAGACCACACTGCTGGGCTACTACGGCACGCTGCGACACAGGGACAACCTGCAAAAACTCCTGGAGGTGTCACTTGCCGTAACCCGGCAGTTGGACCTGAAGAAACTGCTCGAAACGATACTGGACGGCGCCATCGAGGTGACGGGAGCGGAGCGCGGCTTCATCATCATAGAAGAAGACGAGGCAATGAAGGTGAAGGTCGCGCGCAACATCCGCAAAGAGGAAATAGCAAAGGCCCGGCAGGAGATAAGCCTGAGCATCATCAAGGAGGTGCGCAAAAAGGGCGTGCCGGTCATTTCGGACAGCGCCGTTGATGATAAGCGTTTCAGGGAAGCCGCAAGCGTGCACGGGCTGAACCTCCGCTCCATCATTTGCATTCCGTTGAAGGCCCGCGACGAAATGCTGGGGCTGGTGTACCTGGACAACCGGTTTGAAAGCGGGGCATTCGCCGACGCAGACCTGCGCATCCTCCAGGCCTTTTGCAATCACGCCTCGACGGCGCTGGAAAACGCCCGCCTCTACGAACGCCTCCGGCGGCAAAGCGAGCGGCTGGCCGAGGTAAACCGCGAACTGGAAGGCACTGTCGCCGAGCAGACCCGCGAACTCGCCATCGTGGAAAAAGGCGCGCCGGCCGCGCGTCCGCTGAAATACGATTACGGCAGCATCGTCGGCAGAAGCGAACCGATGCTGGATGTCCTGCGGCTTCTGGACAGGATAACCGACTCGCTGGTGCCCGTTCTCATCCAGGGCGACAGCGGCACGGGCAAAGAACTGGTCGCGCGCGCCATACACTTCAACGGCCCGCTGAAGAAGCAGAAATTCGTCACGGAAAACTGCGCCGCCGTGCCGGACACTCTGCTTGAAAGCGAACTTTTCGGATACGTGAAAGGCTCCTTCACCGGCGCGGACAGAGACAGAAAAGGCCTGTTTGAAATAGCCGACGGCGGCACCCTCTTCCTGGACGAAGTGGCCGACATGAGTCCCGAAATGCAGTCGAAACTGCTACGTGCCGTCGATAAGGGCGAAATACGGCCGGTGGGCGGCAAAGAGACCAGGAAAGTAAAAGTGAGAATCATCGCCGCGACAAACAAAGACCTGAAAAAGCGCGTCGAGCAGAACCTCTTCCGCGAAGACCTCTACTACCGCCTGAATGTGGTGCGGGTGAACCTGCCGCCGCTGAGAAAGAGACGCGAAGACATCCCCTTGCTGATAGACCACTTCCTTACGAAAACCGCCAAAGAAAACAAGGAGGGAAAAAGGCGCATAGACCGCAAGTGCATAGCCCTGATGACGGAGTACGACTGGCCGGGCAACGTGCGGGAGTTGGAAAACGAAATCCGGCGCCTGGTCGCGCTCAGCCGCGACACAATTACCCCGCCCCTGTTAAGCGAGGCCATAAGAGAGGGCGGGCCGCATGCCGGCGTTCCGGCCGCGGACATCGACGACGTGGAACATAGCGGCCTGAAAGCGGTGGTACAGAGAGCGGTGGCCGCTGTGGAAAAAGACGCGATCGAAAAGATGCTTGCCAAATCCGGCGGCAAAAAAATCGAGACCGCCCGCCGCCTCGGCATCTCCCGTCCCACCCTCGACGCCAAGATAGAAGCCTACGACATCAAACTCGACTGACCCGCCCTTTGTTCACAGCAGAGTTTGCAGAGAGCACAGAGAAAAACAAAAACACTTGCCATAAATGAACGCGGATAAGCGAATATTCGAACGGATAGTGATGAAAAAAGCGGCCGAGGGCCGCCGGAAGCGACTTTCCACAATTGAAGCCAATTACAGTATTTTTCACAGCAGCCTGACCAGATCCTCCTTGCTGAGGCCGGTCTGGTTAAGTATGTCGCGTAAGGTACCTTTGGCAAGTTCTCTGTGCAAGGGAATGATCGTGCGATATGTCCTATCGGGGGTTATCTTCTGAAGGGCAAGGTGACTTCCCTTTTGTCTTACTTCTTCAAACCCGGCTTTCTTCAGCGCGGCGACAAGCGCCTTGCCCGACACAACCGGCAGCCTCACCATCAACCTATCTCCACGGTTGTCCACAGGGGCTTGACCGGGGTCTCAGGCACGTCATCCAGGCCGAAACTTTCTATATAGAGTTCGATAGATTACTTTATATTGGCTTCCGCCTCGGCAATGGTCTTACCCTGCGAGGTCACG
>QNCA01000306.1 GCA_003644325.1 Planctomycetota bacterium | reverse complement strand
CGCAGGCCCGGGACGGCATGCCGCAGGCGCTTTGCGGCTTCGGCGGCGACGCCCGGCGCGCCGGCAAAAAAATAAAGACCGTAACCGCGCCGCGCCCAATCCCGGCAGAAATCCCCCAGGAAATCCGCCGCGGTCATGCGCTGCTTCAGATACCTGCCGCATATCCGTGCGCCCAGGATTATTCCGATTCCGTCCGGATATACTATGTCCGCCTCGTTCAGGATGCACCGGTACTTCGCGTCAAAGTAGGCCAGATTCAGGCAGTGCACGTTGACGTACATTATCTTGCGGGGATGGTCGAGGTTTTTCTCCTCGACGTACTCCGCGAACTTCTCCAGCAGGCCATCCAGCGAGATGCGATGCACCCGCACGCCCAGCAGCCACGCGTGTTCTTTTGTCTTTTCTTGCAAACCGGCGTCCTTTTCGGTTGCTTTATCGCCCTTGGCGCCGCGACCTTTCCGAAGCCAAGCGGGCTTGGCAATTCAATCACAAAGGAACAGGATAACCCATTGCGCCGGGCATGTCCAGCGCATGCCCTTGCCTTGCGGCCCGCCATGTGGTAACTTTAACGCACAGACACGAAGGTTTTCCGTATGATGAGGCTCCGGCTTGGCTCGCGACGATAAAACAAAACGGGCGGAAGAAGAACTGCGCCTGGCACGCCTCCTGCACCGACGCGCCGAAAGCCGCTCGGATACGGAGGAGGTGCGGCGCATCCTCCGCCGAAACGCGAAGTCCCTCACCCCCGAGTACATCGAACGGCTGTGGCAGGAATACAACGACCTGCTCCGCCTGCTCGAGATAAACCTGGACATCAGCGCCGAGCATAACCTGTCAAAACTCCTGGATAAGAGCATTGACACCGTCATCGAGGTGATAAACGCGGAACGCGGCTACCTGATCCTGCTCGACAGGAAGGGCGACCTCCGCTTTGAAGTCGCGCGCGGCATCGACCATCGGGAACCGGACGCCGGCCTGCCCCCGGCAATCAGCCGCTCCATTACTCGGCGCACCATCGAGACGGGCCGGGCCGTCATTACCAATAACGCTGAGGAGGACGCGCGGTTCGCGGATTTCGCCAGCGTCCAGGATTTTCAGTTGCGTTCAATCATGTGCGCGCCACTGAAGATAAAAGAAGATATCATCGGAGCGCTGTACGTGGACAACAGGTCTATCAAGGGCAACTTCTCGCAGAAGGACCTCGACCTGCTGGAGACCATCTGCGCCCAGGCGGCCATCGCCATAGAGAACGCGCAACTGGTGGAAGACAACTTGAAGCAGCAGCGAAAACTCCTTGCCGCAAAAGAGGAGGTGGAACTGCTCAACAAACAACTGGCCGAGAAGGTCCAGCGCCAGTCGCACGAACTGGCCGCCGTGCGCAGGTCGCTGGAGCGTAGCCAGATGTGCCTGGAGACAAAATACAACTATGACAACATCATCGGGCGGAGCGAGCCCTTGCAGCGCGTCTTTCGCTTGCTGGACCGCACCACCGAGACGGACGTGCCGGTGCTGATACAGGGCGAAAGCGGCACCGGCAAGGAACTCGTCGCGCGGGCGATACACTTCAACGGACCGCGCAAGAGTCATCCCTTTATCTCGGAAAACGCTTCGTCTATCTCCGAATCGCTCTTCGAGTCCGAACTCTTCGGCCACGTCAAGGGCGCTTTTACCGGCGCGGTGTCGGACCGCAAGGGGCTGTTTGAACTGGCGGACAAGGGCACGCTGTTCCTCGACGAGATAGGCGACCTGAGCATGGATATGCAGAGTAAACTGCTGCGCGTAATCGAGAACGGCGAGATCCGCAGGGTCGGCGGAAAGGACATCCACAAGGTCGATGTGCGCATAATCACCGCCACCAACAAGGACCCGGCGGCCCTCGTGAAGCAGGGGCTCTTCCGGGAGGACCTGTACTACAGGCTCAACGTGGTGAAGATAGTCCTGCCGCCGCTGAGGGAACGCCGGGAGGACATCCCCCTACTGGCGGAACACTTCCTCAAGGAGCATGCGGAGAAGACCGGCACGCCGCTGAAAGCGCTCTCGCCGGAAGCGTCGGCGGCCCTCGCGGAATACGACTGGCCCGGCAACGTGCGTGAATTGGAAAATGAGATTTGCAGACTGGCGGTGCTGAGCGCCTCATCGCCGGTGATTACGCCGGAGTTCGTCTCGCCGCACATACGCAACGCAACGCCTTCATCAACCGTAACCATACCGGAGCAGCCGCGCAACCTGCACGCCACAATCGAGGAAATCGAAAAACGCATAATAGTGAAGACGCTCAACGGGTGCGGCGGGAACAAATCCAAATCCGCCCGCATTTTGGGCCTGAGTCGCGACGGATTGAGAAAGAAGATGCTGCGTTACGGCATCAACACCACCGGCGGCGAAGTGACCGGGAAGGATAAAAACAACGCGGAGCGGGAAAATGAGTGAGACAAAAGACTTTCTGAAGGAATCAAGCAAAGCGCTGCAACCCATCGCGGCGGAGATGTTCAAGGCCGTCGTTAACAGCCTCGGCAAGCTGTGCGGGGGCGCTGTCGCCTTCGGCGAGCCTGCAATCACCGCCGGCACGAAGGAGTCACTGCCGCAAGCCCTGACCGGGCCGCTGGCCGCGGCCGTCTGCGAGAGCACCGGGGAGATCGCCGGGCAGTTCACACTGGTCGTGGACGTCTCAACGGCCCGAGCGCTGGCCGCGCTCATGCTCGGCGGAGAACCGCCCGAGGAGAGCGCCGAGACGCTGGGGCAGGATGAGTCCGACGCCTTTAGAGAACTCGGCGCCAACGCCGCCTCGGCCGTCGGCTCCGCACTGCGCGCAACCCTCTCGTGTGAAGCGAGCGTGGCAATCAAGACCATCGAAACGCCGGAAAGCGAAGATAAACTGGAAGACGTAACAGGCAAGAATGCGGTCTTCATCTCCGCGGAAGGCGCCGTTGCCGAGCGAAAGACGGCCATCCTGCTGGCCTGCGAGACGGAAATGTGTCGGGCGGCCGTTGCGGCGGCAGCGCGTGCGGAAATGGCCCCTGAAGAACCCGAAAAAGAAGAAAAGTTGCCCGAAAACCTGTCGCGCATACTCAAGATACGCGTGCCGGTCATAGTAGTGCTGGCGGAAAAGATGCTGACTTTCCAGGAGGTCCTCAACATAAACGAGGGCATGGTCCTGGAGTTTGAGAAGAACAGTTCGGAGCCGCTGGACCTGCTCGTGAACGACCGCAAGGTGGGCACGGGGTACGTGGTCAAAATCGGCGAGCGGTTCGGCCTGAAAATCGGGGAGATAGGCAACGCACGGGAGATCGTAGAGAAACTATAATGACCGCTGAACTTTCCCGAAGCGCGACGGGATTAAAGCGCCTGCGCGAATCCCTCGACGCGCGCATGAAAATGCACGGTGTTTCATTATGGGGTGTAGCGGATCTGGATGTGGTGCGGCGTTCCGAGGAAATGCGCGAAGCCGTACCGGAT
>QNCA01000305.1 GCA_003644325.1 Planctomycetota bacterium | reverse complement strand
CGTGCAGCCCGATGCCCATCATCTCGCCCAGGGGCATAAGGAGCGTCCTATCATCACGAAAGCCGACGACCTCGGCCTCGGTGCGCGCTCCGTCCTGCGCGGAGACTATCTCGCACAGGCTGCCCACCGGCGCCGACAGGCCCGCGCACTCTATAACCAGGCCGACTATCTGCACGACCTCGCCGTGGACGCGCTGGGGCACGATTTCCTTGAGACACTCGGTCTCATTGGCGAATATGGATTTCTCCGTCATGTGATTAACTACATTCTCTCGGTGACTATCGCCGCAAGGCATGGAGACCTAAAGGTGTCCGTTACGCCTCGTTGACATTTCAAGAAGTTGCCTTTCGATCTCCTCGAGTTGTGTCTCTATCCGGGCGTCAACCTCGCCGCCTTTTGTCTGCACGATGCAGCCGCCGGGCGAGACGTCCATGTCCGGGACCAGTTTGATGCTCTTGAGTTTGGCAAAGACGTTTTTCAACTGCGGCACGTATTCCTCGATGATGTCGAGTTCCGAGGGATTGAGCCGCACGTTGATTTCGGACTTCTCGGCAACGAGGTCTATCGCCTTCCGAAGATTTTCCTTTATCACGTCGTGGCCGATGCCGACCTCGCGCTTGACGATTTTTTGCGCCAGGGTCAGGGCGAACTCTATCATGTCGATGTGTGCGCGGGCCGTATGCATGCCGTGTTCGGCCTCTATCGCGGCGGCGATATCCGCCAGGCGCTTCGCCACCTCTGCGGTTTCTTCTGCGACACGCCGGCGCTCCGCCTCGTAGGCTTCACGCCTGCCCTGTTCAATTCCCTTTGCAACGCCCTCGGCGTAGCCTTTTTCATAACCCCGCTTCTCGCTGTCGGCCATGACGCCGTCGGCCTGTTGACGGATGCGCGCCAGGGCGGTCTTTGCCTGGTCCAAGATTTCCCGGGCGAGTTTTCGCACCTCGTCGGCGTCCTTTTCAGCGGCGGCGATTATGCGGCGGCGCTCGTCTTCAATGTCCCGCATGCTGAACGCGCGAAGCCCCCGCGCGCCGGCCGCCGCGGTGTCCCTGATAACTTTAGACGACGATGCCATCCTCGCCTCCGCGTCCCTGGATTATCGCCTCGCCGCTTTCTTCCAGGCGGCGCACGATGTCGACGATGTTCTGCTGCGCGCTCTCCACGTCGCTTATGCGCACCGGGCCCATGTATTCCATCTCCTCCTTTATCAGGGAAGAAGCCCGCTCCGACATGTTGTTGAATATCTTTCCCTTCAGTTCCTCGCTCGCGGTCTTGAGAGCCAGGGCCAGTTCGTGGTTGTCAACTTCCTTGAGCATCGCCTGTATGCCCTTGTCGTTGACGAGTATGAGGTCCTCGAAGACAAACATGAGCCGCCGGACCTGCTCGACGAGTTCGGGGTCTTCCTCTTCGAGATTTTCGAGTATGTTCTTCTCGGTGGCGCGGTCGGCCCAGTTGAGCATTTCGGCAAGGCGCTCCACGCCGCCCACGTCCTGCAGTTCGGCGGTGACGAGGGTGGACAGCCGGGATTGCAGGGCTTTCTCGACCTCGATGATTACGTCGGGGTCGGTCTGCTCCATGTTGGCGACGCGCTTGACCACCTCCACCTGCTTGCGGGCGGGCAGGCCGGCCAGTATCTCGCTGGCCTTCTTCGGCGGCAGGTAGGAGATGATGAGGGAGATGGTCTGCGGATGCTCGTCCTGGATGAAGGTGAGCAGGTTTTCGCTCTCGGCCTTCCTGAGGAAGGAGAAGGGGACCTGCTGCACGGAATCCTCGACGACGCGAAGTATATCCTCGCACTCGCGCGGGGGAAGCGACTTCTCAAGGAGGTTCCTGGCGTAGGCCACGCCGCCCTGGGCCACGTAGCGGGACGCAACGTTCAGATGGTAGAACTCCTCGAGCACCTTGTCGCGCTCCTCCTTGGTGGCGTCCTTCAGCCTGGCTATCTCGATGCTGACCTTCTCGACCTCTTCGCGAGTCAGTTGCGACATGACCTTCGCGGCAAGTTCCTGGTCAAGGCTCAGCAGCAGCACTGCGGCCTTTCTTATGCCGGTGGGACCCTGTATTTTCTGTTCAACCATTTCATTCCTCCTTGTTTATCCAGGACTTCAGGAGGTTAACGGCGCTTTCGGGATTCTCTTCGACCATTTCGTGTACGCGTTCCTTCACCTGTACCGCCTTGAGTTCGGTGTCGTCCATCTGCTCCATTTCGGCGACGAAGTCTTTCTTTTCCTTCGCGACTTCCTTCTCTATCCTTTCCTCGATTTCCTCGATGGGTATCTGCTGGGGTTTCGGTATGTTGCGCTTAATGAAGGCGGCCACGAGGATAAGCGCCAGCAGCGCAAAGACGGCCACGCCGGCCTTGCCGAGCAGGGGCCGGGCGTATTCCCAGAAGGACTCGCCGAACGATGCCTCCACAAACTCCGGCGGCTCGATGTAGTGCGCCGCTGCGACACAAATCCTCTGGTCGTCCTCGGGCGAGTTGCTCAGGCCCACCACCCGCTTGACCTGCTCCCTGATGCTGGCAATGTTTTCCTGGACGACCTTCTCGCGCTCCTCCGGGTCCTCCGGCGGCTCGCCGCCCGACGGCGGGACCGCCAGATAATTGTACGGGATGTTGACCGTGACGGTTCTCGTATCGAAATCTCCCGGGTATCTTTCTATGAGTTTTATCGTCTCGTTGAACCTATCGAACTGCTTGGTAATCGTCGTCTTGGTGGACCTTTCGACGCCCCCGCCGGAAGAGGGCGAAGCGCCGACCTCCAGCCCGCCCTGATTGACGCCGGTGTCCTCGCCCACGTTGGGCGAAACGCCCACCTCGCCGCCAATGGGCTTGGATCCGCCCGTGCTGGAATGCTTTTCGACGGTATAAACGGGCTCCTCGATGTCGGGGTACGTGGAAATCTTCTCCTCTATCTTGTCCCAGTTTATTTCCGGATACACGGCTACGCCCAAGCCGGGATAATTCAGAACGCTGCGAATTTTCTCCTCGTAGTACTCGCTGATTTTCCGGGTAACTTCAAGGCGGTCGTTTCCGTCGGGCACGCCGTCCTGCCTGGGCCTGGCGCGGTAGGTCTTTCCATTGTAATCCTGAATGCGCACGTCTTCCAGGCGCAGACCTTTTATCACCCCCGCAACGGTACCGGCAATGGCGTTGACCGTATCACGCTTGAGCCGCTCAACGCCCGGTTTGAGTTCCACGTTCACGGATGCCGTCGCCTTCACGAGGTCATTGTGCATGAATATCCGGTTGTCGCCGGGGTTGATGCCGACGAAGGCCCGCTTGACCTCCCTGAAGTGGGCGATGATGGCCGAGAGCTGCTTCTCGCGGGCGATGACGAATTTCTTGTTGCGCAATGCGTCGGTCTCCAGGATGTTGGGCTCCAGAAGACTGGCAAACCAGTCCGGCTCGCTGTAAACGTGCGGGTCTTCCAGGAACATCGCCGCCAGGCGTCCCCTGTCCT
>QNCA01000304.1 GCA_003644325.1 Planctomycetota bacterium | reverse complement strand
GGGATGAAACTTCCGAAAAGTTGAGGATAAACCGAGGAAGAATTGACCGGAAAGGTGTAAATCCGCTCCACATTCTTTTGCTTGTTCGGCCTCACTGCGGTCAGCACGGCATTCGAGGTGATCCGGTGATCGTAGTTCAGGTCTCCCTGGTAGTGAGTGTATACTATATCCGGTTCATACTCGAAGATAATCTTTTCCAGGAACTGGATAATATCGATCAATGGTACAGTTTCCAGATGTTGATCCGGGAAATCACCGTAATAGACTTTTGAAACCCCGATGAACCCGGCGCAACTCTGGGATTGCTCCCTCAGTTCCTGGGGGGTTGAGGAACCCAGTCCACCCTGGGTGAGCAGCACCACTCGGACCTCATCTCCGTAGTCCACATGACGGAGCATGGTACCGCCGGCTCCCAGAACCTCATCATCCGGATGGGCTGATACTACCAAAACTTTTTTCTGCATCGGGGTATTTTTTCTCCAAAATCAAATTTTACTCTATGGTGAATATAGCAACTATCATACCAGGTTACAGGGGAACATTTTCCCCTGTGAGAGTTTATCCTCCACTGCTTTCCGGTTTCAAATATATTCCCGGCTCCCTCTTCCACAGTTGAAAAGAAGATCAATTATGGAAAGATTGGGGATGAAACTTCCGAAAAGTTGAGGATAAACCGAGGAAGAATAATTCTGATAGACTATATCGATCCCCTTCTGTTTGAATTTTTCTTCCTGGAGGTATTCTTTGCCGAAAATCCCGGAAAAATATGTATCGGCGTCTGTTTTCAAGAGGATGTCCAGAATAAGGTCGCTTCCTTTGCCCTGGGCCTCAAGCTCGGAAGCCTTTTTGAAAACGGTTTCCAAACCCAGATACTTACAAAAATGAGTGATGAGGGAGATATTCAGATCGATCAACAACTTATGGCCTTCAAGCAGATGTGCCTCTATTACGGGGTAAACCTCCGCAAAAAATTCGGCCCGCTTGTAGTTGATGGTGATGCTGTTCAAGTGCTTGCGGATCCAGTTTTGCTGGTTGTCGATCTCGATCTCGGCCAGTTTCGCCAGATACTTTCCTTTGGATTTTACCGGCACGGTCAGCCACTTTGGGCCCTGGGGAGTTTTGATTCTGTTGCGGTTATCCCATCCCCGGCGCTCGTACTGCACATTGTCCAGGAACACAAACAAGTCGCTTCGGGCTATCTTCTCGAAAAAACCCGGGTAAGGCAGATACACCGGCTGACTTATAGCTACTGTTTTACCATCCATTCTGAATCACCAAACCGATACTGGCAGAATCAACCAGCCGCTAGCAAGCGTGGATTGAAACCTCAGCTGTTCTCTAGTGGCGGACCATTTTCCGGGCAAGATCAAATTCAGGGCTTTTTGATTATTTCTTTGCTCTAGCTGCTTCGGCAACAACACAAATTTGAAAGTAAAGACAAAGCCTCAGTATCAATAGAGTATGTTACTCTATTCTCCGGAAATCTCAAGTTTATTGACTAGTTCACCCGCTGGAAGCACGCAATGTTGATTATTGTGGTGTAACTTCAGCGGCTGGTCCTACACGAAAATAGAGATTGAAAAACAAAGAGGACTATATCTACCTAACTATATAAGATTAAGATTGTTGCACAAATTTTGCAATACAATAGGGAGTGAACGGGCACGGGGCTTTTGAGGGGGCCGGCATCTTTTTTGCTGTCATCCCTGTGTTTGATTTACCCGCCGAGGCTGGTACTGCAAAAAAGATGCCGGCCCCCTCTTTGCAGAAAAAGTTGCTCGTAAAACCCAACCCCGGAGCGGAAATTAAGCTCAGGCATAAGCCTATTCACTTTCAGCACCTCTATTGCCTTTCATCACTTGCTCTGAGACTTTGCCCATTTTACAACTGCTCTTTTTGAGAAGAGTCTCCTCCTATAAATTAGGGAAGCTCCAGAGTGTAACCATCCGCTTTAGCTCGGTGTCCATAAATTAAGAGTCAGGGAACCTTTTTTCTATTTCCAACAGAAGGAACCGGGAAAATGCCCAGTCGCTTCTGTTTTTTGATTACAGCGGTTTTGCTGTTACCATTGTTTTCAATCCTTGATCTCTCGGGCTTTTCGAGTGCATCGTCTCCGGATCTGCTTCTTGCCAGAGCTTTGTACAAGGAGGATTTCAACGGGGATGGCAGGCTCAACCTTGGGGATGTGATAGAGCTCTTGCTCTTTCAGCGGGCTCTTCCAACTCATCCGAGAGCTGACTATAACGGAGATGGGCAGAGCAACATTGCTGATGCCCTCACCTTGTTGCTGGCTCAATGGCAAGGTGTGCGCACCCCACTGGAAGAGGAGGAAAGCACTTACCTGGCCTCCTGGAGTTTTGATGAAACCGGCGGCCCACTCCTGCACGAAGCCTCAGCCAATGCATTCCATGGCCGGGTGTACGGTGCTCTCTGGAGCGAAGGCATCAGCGGAGGTGCATTGGAATTCGATGGAATCGACGACTATGTGGAGATCACCGATGGGGATGGTTATCCGGACTCCATCGGAGAACTCTCGGTGGGGACCATCTCCGTGTGGTTTGAGTTCGACACCTACCCTGAGGGGGGTAACATTCAGCCTATATTTTATCTGGGAGATGGAATTGGCGGTTCCGGTAATTCCAGTCTCATAATAGAGATCGGTCATTTCAGATCCGGAAATTCCAAACTGTATTTTACAGTACTGAAAGAAAATGTGATTATACCCCTGTGTTTTGACTCCCGTATAAACCTGAAGACAAATACCTGGTATCATTTTGCCGCGGTTGTCGGGCCGAATTACAATACCGGTTATTTGAACGGGGAAGAGATGATTGATCGCCATTATAATTTCGGCGATGCCTCGGTGAGCTGTTTTTTTAAAGATGTGGTGAATAAGAGGGTCTGCTGGCTCGGAAGAGGCTTTCTAGGCGGGATTCAGCGCACGAATTACTTCAAGGGAAAAATTGATGAGATCCGGATTTATGACAGGCCTCTAAGTGATGTGGAAATCCTGCAGTACTATGAAGCGAAAAAAGCCAGCCTAGTTGAGTGAAGACAACCGGGCCGGATAAGTTGATTAGAGGCCGGTTCCGGGATCCGGGTACTGGAGGAACCAGCTCCCAGCTTGACATGAGCTTTTCACCGGTTCTCCCGTAAAGAGCTTCCGCTTAAAACCTGAGAACACCGCGGAAACCCATAATGCCGCTTTCAGCCAGCGGCAGACTCGTAGCCCCGCTCACCGCATCCAGTCCTGCCGGAGAGGACCTCCAGGAGCCTCCCCTGAGCATCCTGAAACCATCAAGCCCGGCATGATAGCTGGTGGAGTAGAAGTCGATGGTCCACTCGGCAACATTCCCGGCCATGTCGCATACGCCGTAGGGTGAACTATATTGCGCGAAACTACCTACAGGAGCAGTGGCCGGAAAGCCATCCTCTTCTCCGCGACCGTTGCACCTGAAG
>QNCA01000303.1 GCA_003644325.1 Planctomycetota bacterium | reverse complement strand
TAGACCGCATCCTCACCGCCTGGCTCACCGAAGCCGCCCTGGTCTCCGGCGCCTTGCCCGCCGGGGCCGCCGCCAGCTACGACGCCTATAGAGCCGTCGAGGCCCTGCCCAGGGCAGGCGGGGCAAGTGACCAAGTCATCCGAGTCCTTGCAGAGGCGTTGGAAGACAAAGGGGAACGGCGCTGTGTTGCGTCGGCCGCCGCCGATATTCTCTGGCGGTCGGACCGCGCTCCGACCGTTGCGCTGCCTGAGAGTCTGTGAAAAAATCGCAGTTTGCCGAGGATTGATATGGAATGACTGGCGGGAGCGGCTGGAAGACGCTATAGAAGATACGTCATGAGCACGGAAGCCATGAATCACTCGTCGCAACGGAAGGTGGAGGTAAGCACCTTGTTTCCCATCCCCGAGCCCCCGCCGGAGTCGGCTGCGCCCGCGCCGACGGGACGGCCACGTGTCAAGCGGGCGAATCGGCACCAGGTGGCCATGCGGACAGTCGCGTTGGACGCGTTGCTTCCGGAAGACCATCAGGCCCGTCTGGTCTGGGAGTATGTCGAGGGTCTGAATCTGGGGCGGCTGTATGAGCCCATCCGGGCGGTGGAAGGCCACGCCGGTCGTGGCGCGATCGACCCGAGGATTCTGATGGCGCTTTGGCTGTATGCGACGTTGGACGGCGTCGGTGCGGCGCGGCAGCTGGACCGGCTGTGCCGCGACCACGTGGCGTACGAGTGGATCTGCGGCGGGGTGTCGGTGAACTACCACACGCTGTCGGACTTTCGCACGGCGCACCCGGCGTTGCTGGACGAACTGCTGACGCAGAGCGTGGCGACGTTGATGCACGAGGAGTTGGTGACGCTGCATCGGGTGGCGCAGGATGGGATGCGCGTTCGGGCGAGCGCCGGAGCGGCGTCGTTCCGTCGTCGCAAGACGTTGGAGCAATGCCAGGAGGAGGCGGAGGAACAGGTGGAGGCGCTTCAGAAGGACCTCGACGCGGATCCAGGCGGTTCGAGCAAGCGGCAGCAGGCGGCGTGTCGCCGTGCGGCCCGGGAACGGAGCGAGCGGGTCCGGCGTGCGTTGGAGGAACTGGAGGAGGTCGAATCGAAGAAGAAGGCGGCCGAGAAGGACAAGGCGCGTGCTTCGACAACGGACCCGGAGGCGCGGGTGATGAAGATGGGCGACGGGGGCTTTCGTCCGGCGCACAACGTTCAGTTCGCGACGGATACCGATAGCCAAGTGATCACGGGGGTGGACGTGGTGAACACGGGCAGCGACCAGGGGCAAATGAGCCCGATGGTCGAGCAGCATCAGGACCGATACGGCAAGGTGCCGGACGAGACGTTGGTGGACGGCGGTTTCGCCAAGCACGAGGACATTGAGAAGGTCAGTTCGCCGGAGCCGGGGACGACGGTGTACGCTCCGGTTCAGAAGCCCAAGAAGGATAGCCGTGATCCGCACGAGCCGCGGCCGGGCGACAGCAAAGTGATCGCGGAGTGGCGTCGTCGGATGGGGACGGCGGAGGCGAAGTCGATCTACAAGGAGCGTGCATCGACGGCCGAGTGCGTCAACGCGATCGCGCGGAATCGAGGGCTTCGCCAGTTCCTTGTGCGCGGGTTGGCGAAGGTACGGGCCGTCGTCCTGTGGTTCGCGTTAGCCCACAACCTGATGCGTGCGGCCGCGCTGCGCGCTCGCGCAACGGCGGCGATGGGATAGGGGCGAGAAAAGCCCCCGAATCCGCCGGAATGGGTCGGTTACAGCCGAAGAAGCGACCCAACCGGGCTGCTCCGCCGATCGCGCCGAAGGAAACGGGCGCCGGAACGGGCGCTTCTGCTCGTCTGCCAGCCGCCGCATGCTTCGCACGCTGCCATCGGCGAGAATCCGATTCTTTCACAGGCTCTGAGCGGTCCGCGGTGCGAACGGCCGCGGGATCGGCCAGCAATTCACACAAGCGCTTCGCCGCCGGGAGCGCCGCGGGGCGTGTGCGACATTTTTTAGTGGCGCGACGTAACCACAGTGTTTATAGTGACTTATCGCAATAGTGCGATCGGGAGATAAGTCATGGAAGACAAAAAGGTTACGGTCGAGGAAATGGAGGCGCTTCTGGCGGGTGATTTTCGGCGGTTCGCCGAGCAGATGGCGGCGGCGATGAACGAAGCGAAGGCCGGTTCGATCATCGCCGACAGCGAACTTCCGGTCTTTGAGGCCAGCGGCGAGTTTCGACAACAGGCCTTCGAGAAGGCCTTGGGCCTCGTGCAAGTCAAGCACGAGGCTTTTTCCCCCTCGGCCAAGCCGGATGCGGAACAAGGGAACCAGGGCGGTCCGGCATGTGACGATCAACGGTGAGTTGACGATCACCCGCCGGGCGTACTGGTCGAAGGTTTGCGGAACGGTTTGTCCGGCGGATGCGTTGCTGGGGATCACGCAAGGGAACGTGTCGGTGGGCGTTCGCGAGCGGTGCTGTCAGGAAGCGTTGGACAGTTCCTTCGTGAACGTCGTTCGTTCGCTCAAGACGCTGGGGCAGATTCAGTTGAGCGAAGATCGGGTTCGTCGGATCGTGGAGGGCGAGGGCAAGAATGTCCAACGGCTTCGCAAGACGAATCACTTGGGCGCGTCGTTCACGGTGGCTGATTGTGCGGACGGGGTACTGGTCACGGGGGCCGACGGCGTATTCGTGCCGGTGGTGCCCGAGAGCCAGAAGGCCAAGCGTCGTGTAACAGAGGCGAAAAAGCGAGCCGAGCAGGGCCGGCGTTCGACGCGTAGGCCGGGGCGGCCGAAGAAGGGCGCGGACGGGGACTACAAGGAGGCCAAAATCGCCACGTTCTACAGCCAGGACAAGAAGCATCTGCATGTGATCTCAACGCTGGACAATTTCCACGAACTGGGGTGTCTCATGCGCCGGGAAGCCAGGAAGGTGAAGCTGGGCGAGGCGAGATTCAGCTATAGCGTGGCCGACGGGGCCAAGTGGATTGTGCGGCAGTGCCACAAACAGTTGCCGATGCTCGATGAGCACATTCTGGATTGGTATCACTTCAAGGAACACGTGGTCGAGACCAGTCATGCGGTCTACGGCGAGACGAACCCGAAAGCCAGCCAGTGGCAGGGCAAGATGCTCGATGCGGCCTGGGAGCAGGGCTCGCTGGTGATGCTGCACCGGCTGGGGCCGTATGAGCGTCGTCATACCGGAGAGAACCGCGCGGCGTTCGGGGCATTGCGGCAGTACGTCGAGTCGCGAACGTCGATGACGGACTACCCGCGATTCGTTGCCCAAGGCTACGATTGCGGCAGCGGCCCGACGGAGAGCCAATGCGGCACGATGATCGCCCGGGTCAAGGGCTCGGGCATGCGCTGGGACGCCGACAACGCCGAAGCGATGCTGGCCTTGGCGGCCTTGGACCACAGCCGTCTCTGGACCGACTACTGGAAGCTCCAACGTGCCGCCTGACCCGCCGCCCCAAAATCATGTCGCACAC
>QNCA01000302.1 GCA_003644325.1 Planctomycetota bacterium | reverse complement strand
GGCGAGGAAGTATTTGTACATTATTGACACCGACACAATCAAAGAGACATGTCGCGATTCCGGTTTCAGGAGGGGCGTCGCTTCACGTCTGAGTTTCTTCGGTCTTCGGTCTTCGGTCTTCGGTCTTTTCGCCTTGAAACCCGGAACCTGAAACCTGAAACCCGTTTCGTGTTCCATTTACAACATCGTCATCAATAAGTTACTCCACGACAAGCGTCTTCGCGGGGTCGCGGCGCGCCGCCGCCATCGCCGGCAGTATGGAGGCGACCAGGCATATCAGCAGGGTGACCCCGCTGATTGCGCCGTAGGTGGACGGATGCACCATGCTGGGGATTTTTTCTATGTAGAAGACATTTTTCGGAAAGAGTTCCCAGCCGGTATATTTTTCGAGGAACGACAGTATCCCGTTTACGTTTGACGCTATCAGTATGCCCAGCGCCGTTCCCAGCAATGCCCCGACCATGCCCACCGCGCCGCCTATCGCAAGGAATATCAGCATTACGCCGCCGTCCGTCGCGCCGATGGATTTCAGTACGCCTATGTCGCGGCCCTTTTGAGCGGAGTAAAGCGACAGTATCGAGAATATCCCGAAGCCCATCACCAGCACTATGCAGGTCAGTATGATGACCGCGACCGCCTTTTCTATCGCAATAGCGTCCAGCATGTTCTTGCGGATTTCCGTCCAGCCTCTCACGCGGCAATTCGCCCCGTGCCGTTGAAGGATGCCCTCGATAGTCGCCCTGGCATCTTCCAGATTATCGTACGAGTCGAGCCGCACGCTGATGCCGGTTACGGTCGGTTTTTGCGCCGGCGCAAATTCCCCGGCGGGGCGTCCGGCCATGTTGAGCAGTATCTGCGCATCCTTGATGTTCATATAGACCATGGCGGAGTCATACTCGTAGCCGCCGGTCTTGAACGTTCCCACCACGTCGTACGTTCCGTGCCGGGCGCGCTCGATGTTCTGTGTTACCGCGGAGGTTATTATCAGGCCCTGTTCCAGCACGAGATATTCCGGCGCGTTTCGGCTTCTCATGTACTTTTCCTGCTCGGCCAGTGTCGAGCCTTTCGGCTCGACCAGACCCCACCTGCCGTCGCGAAACTCCGCGAAGACGTAGCGGCCCCGACCGTCCCGCGCGAGCCTGTAGCCCGGCGCGTGGCGGTGGTCGCCGACCAGTACGGCCCTGGAACCCGGCCTCAGCGCTTGCGACAGCGGCCTGTCGGGCTGCATCTTGTAGTAATTTCCCTTGCGAAGGAAATGCTCCAGCCGCCCCGTTCGCGCCTCCCGCTCCGGGTCGATGCCCCGCAGCAGGCCGTAGCATGTCTCGCCGAAGCGCCGCCTTTTCCTGTTGACAAATCTCCCCTCATCCGGGTCCCACGTCGGCTGCGGCAGGTCTTCACGGAACTCCTGAAACATCGCTATCCGCTCGATGAACGGCGAGCACGCCACGATGTGCCGACTCCCCGCCTCCGCCTCGCGCATTATCTCCTCGTAGTCGGCCAGACCGTCGCCCGATACGTCCTCCACCACGATGTCCGAGATGGTCCCGCGCAACCGCTCCTCTATGTTTCTGCCGAAGCCTTCCAGCACCGAGAACACCACGATAAACACCATGACCGCCACCGTCACCCCGCCCATGGAGAGCAGAATCAGGGTCTTCCTGGTAAGGTACCTCAGTATAAGGAATATCTTGTACATCGGCTCCCCCGGGGCTGCGGCGGTCCCGAACAGCCCCCCTCAAGAAGCGGCCGTCTGTTTGGCCTGAATGAATTCGCGCAGCACAAGGCTCACGCCGCTCGCGAGGAGAATAACCGGCAGGATTGACAGGACGCAGTTTACCAGCATGAACTTGTCCAGCCGGAGCCAGTCGTCGGCAAAGTCCGTTTGCGTTGAGAGGCCCGACCATGTGATGATGCCCAGCCACACCAGGGGCAGTGAAACGGCCATTCCCCATAGAAGCGCCACCGCAATCTTTGAACACCTTTGCGCGCCGGCGCGTAGAAACGGCATCAGCATGGACAGCGCCAGCGCTACCAGGGTCGCAAGGACAAACAGCCCCGCGTAAATCCCCAGCGCCTGCTCGCGCTGGGGAAGGTCACGAGACATCTTGCACCCCTCCCCAAACTGCGCAGACTGTAATGACATGAACGTTCCGCAGATAACAAATACCAGGATGATTAGACCAAGCAATCCCGCCAGGGTTTTCAAGAACGCGTTATCCTTTGCCCTTGTACAGGCGTGCAGCGCCCCGGCCAGGAGTCCGGCCACGACAACTCCCAGCGCCAGCGGCGAAGCCACGCTTGCCAGCGAGACCTCCCAGGACATCTTCATCCCCAGCATCCCGGATATCCCGGTAAAGGACCCCAGGCCGCCGGCGCCGTAAGGAAAATACGACTCCATATTCTTTGTTACGTATATGCCTAGTACCGCGGTTCCAACCGTGATGTTTGCACATGCCAGCGCCACGAATCCCACCGCCCTGACCCGCGGTTTTCTCAGCAGGGAGACGAGCACCACCACTGCCGACAGGGCCATGCCGGCAACGGCCAGACTGTCGGGCGAGAGTTTTTCCGTAATTTCCCGGCTTATTCCCTCCACCGGTGATTCCGTTGCGGTGAAACCGAGCAGCAACGCCAGGTAAGCCGGCAACAGCACGACCCCAACGACAATCCCGAATATGCTTATTTTCTTCATTTCAATGCTCTGGTTTTCTGTTTTTCACCGACGGGTTTCTCACGCGGGACGCCTTCACTTTTCGCCTTTCACCCTTGACCTGGCTTTCAATCCGAGGTCGCGGACCATCTGGAGGTCTTCCTCGGGCGGGTTGCCGGTGGTGGTGAGGTAATCGCCCAGCATGACGCCGTTCGCGCCCGCGTAAAAGATCCACGACTGGAGCGAGCGCAGGTTCGCCTCGCGGCCGCCGCACACGCGGATGTCCTTGTCCGGCAATACGTGGCGGAACACCGCGATAATGCGGAGTATCTCCAGCGGCTCCAGGGGCCGGGCCTCGGCCAGCGGCGTGCCCGGCACGCGCACCAGGAAGTTCAGCGGCACCGACTCGACATTCAGTTCCTTCAGCGTCAGCGCCATGTCCAGGCGGTCCTCCCACGTCTCGCCCAGGCCGAAGATGCCGCCACAGCACACCTCGAAACCTTCCTCTTTCGCGGCCTTTACCGTTTCGACCTTTGAACGCCATGCGTGAGTGGTGCACACCTTCGGGAAAAACCGCTCGCTGGTCTCCAGGTTGCAATGGATGCGCTCGATGCCCGCGGCCCCGAGGCATTGCAGTTTTTCACGGTCCAGGCTGCCCAAGCTCGCGCACACGGGTATGCCGCACTTGTCGCGCGTCGTTTCCGCGGCGGCGGCCACCGCCGCGATTTCATCCATGTCAAGGGTTTTGCCGCTGGTGACTATACTGAAGCGCTGTGCCCCGGCCCTCTTTGCCTCGGAGCAGGCGTGCTCTATCTTTTC
>QNCA01000301.1 GCA_003644325.1 Planctomycetota bacterium | reverse complement strand
TACCGGCAGGCGACTACTACGTGATAGCGGTCATCGATTCGGGCGATACCGTACTCGAGGGCTTCAGCGGCGGCGAGGACAACAACGCCGGCGCGAGCGACGGAGCCGTGATTCACATCACCGAGGCTCCGCCCACGATAAATCAACTCACCGCCCTGCCGGACACGCTGCCGCAAGGCGAGAACCTCACCCTGACCGCCCTCGGCGTGAACGACATCGACGGCACGGTGACAAAGGTCGAATTCTACAGGGACGCCGACGGAAACGGCGTCCTTGACGCGGGCACCGACACGCTGATAGGCACCGACAACAACGGCGCGGACGGCTGGTCGTGGAGCGGCCCCGCCGATTTCCCGGTCGGCACCCAAGATTGCTTCGCCAGGGCGCAGGACAACGATTCCAATTGGAGCGCTCCCGCATCCGCCGCCGTCACCATAGACCAGCCGCCGGACTTCGAAATGATTCTGCAGAAGGGCGACGACCCCTTCACCTTCCACGACGCGACCAACGATCTCGCAACCATTACATTCAGCGGCAGCGGTCAGGCCCATATCACCTTCGACGGCCCGGCCGCTGAAGGCCATGACATCGAGTCTATCGTCATTACCGGCGCCACCAGCAAGACCAGCCTCTTCGTCACAGCAAACAGCGACTCGCCCGTGGACAGCATCGATATCTCCGGGCAGGGCTTCAAGACGCTCCACATCGACGGCGACCTGGGCGCATTGGACATCGGCATCGCCACCGGCAAGAAGTTCAAGACCCTTATCGTGGACGGTACGCTGGGCGACGTTGACGCACAGAACGTCAAGTCGATTTCTCTCATCCAGGCCGACCGCATCACCGGCGAGATATACGCCCAGGAGATAAAGAAAGTCCTCGTAGAGGACGACATCCACGGGGCGACCATCAGCGCCGCCGGTTCAAAGGGCGCGATCAAGGAGATGCACGTCGGTGACGACGTGCTCGAGAGTTACATCGGGGCAACGAAAGGCGTAAAGAAAGCGTACATAGACGGCGACGTGGTAAGCAGCGCGTTCGAGGCCACGGGCGCCAAGGGCAAACTGGACAAATTTTACCTCGGCGGCCACGTCCTGAACTCCGGCTTCATCGCCGGTGGAACCAAGGGCAAACTGGGCAAGTTTTACATAAGCGGCGGTGTGACGGAATCCTACTTCGGAGCCATAGGCGGCGGAGGCAGCCTGGGCAAGTTCTACGTCGCGCAGGACGTGCAGGACACCTCCTTTGAGTCCGCGGGCAAGATAAACGCCATCTATGTCGGCTACAACTCCGGCGGCAGGGTCCTGCCCGGCGAGCACGGCCTGAGCGGCTCCATAAACGGCGGCAAGGACCTGAGCAAATGCTACGTCACGGGAGAGTTGGACGCCGACATAACGGTGGCAAAGAACATAAAGAAACTCTTCGCCGGTTCAGTGGGTGACTGTCAGGTGGTCGCATACGGAAAGATAGACAAGGCCGTATTCGAGGGCGACATCTACGGCAGTTTCTACGCCTACCAGATAAAGAAACTCGGCACGAACAACGGCTACTTCCGCGACCCCGCCACCGGTGAGCGGATTTACTTCCCAATCGGCCAGCCCGATTCGCCCCTGCAGGCGCAGAAGTATTTCAACCTCAAGAACATCTGGGACGCCGACGGCAACATGAAGGACCGTTATTACCCCTGATCCCGGCAAGCAAGGAGTTTATCCCGAGGACGCGGGACGAGGGACAAGGGCAAGGACAAGAGCAGGGAAAGTTTCAAGTTTCAGGTTTCAAGTTTCAGGTTTCAGGTTTCAGGTTTCAGGTCTCAGGTCTCCGGTCCCCGGTCCCGGCGGATACCGAATTTCGGACATCGGATTGCGAACGAAGAAAACACGTCATCCCGACCGACATCCAATCTCCGCGATCCTTTCCCAAAACCACCACGGATGAACGCAGATACTGCCGGCTACCGACTACTGACTACCAACTTTATAATCCGAAACGAAAAAAGGCGGAACCGCCCTGAGAGCGGTTCTGCCTCTTAATATACAACAGGCGTCCCGTGAAGTTTGTGCCCGGGCGCGCCGCTTAGCTCCATAGAATCTTCCTGCGCGCCTATTCCAATCTCGGAGCCATCGCACCACCTTTTCCCCGGTAACGACGGCTGCATGTCCGGGCGGATCTTGATAAAAAGAATAGAGTGTCAACCCTGCGGCCTTACGAAGTTTCGTTTCACCAGGACGCCTGAGTGTTCACGTTTCTATTATATTATATCACCTTCCGCACGGATTATCCACTTCTAATCTTAAATATCTTCAAGTTTTCGCGCCACCCCCCCGTGAGGGTTATCGTATGGGAGATGAGCAGTTCGTCCCTTCCGTCGCCGTCCACATCCTTGAGGCCGGCGTTCACCAGGGGTAATTCCCCGGAGTCGGTATGGAGCGCGATGCTGATTTCCTGCTTCCATGCGCCCTCTCCTTCGGGCCGATAGACGGCGAGAAAGGTCTGCCAGCGCCGGTCCGCCTGCTGCACGACGTACACGATGAGGCGCTCCCTGCCGATTACGGGAAGCATGTCGACCTCCCTGGCCAGCCTCACGCTCGCGTTGTCGGCAAGGCCACCGCCGACGGTTGCCTGCGCCTCCTCGGGGGTGAGATTGCGCGTCTTGTCAGGGGTGAACTTCTTTTCGTACTTCTCTTCTTCCAGGGACATCTTGCCGACGCGCTTCTCCGTCTGGACGTACCTGCCGTTCTGCAGGGTATAGACCGTTATTTCACAGTTGTTGCCGGCGGAGGGGGGCGATTTTTCACTAGCGACTATGACGGCCTTTGGCCCGCCGCCGGCCGGGCCGGGCCGGAAGGCGGTAAAGCCCGTGTGCGAGGTGAACTCGCCTATGAGGCTAAGCGCGGCGCTGCTCTCCGCAGGCGCCGGCGGCTGGGGGGCCATGTGAGACTCGATGTTTCCTTCCGTCGCGCTGACGACGGGAGGAGAGACACCGACGCGCGCGAAATCGTTTACCGGTTCCCGTGCGGTCTCGGCGAAAACCGTCGGCGTGCCGCAGATGGCCGGTTTCGATGTCAGCCGGACGGGCTGTCCGCCCGAAGCGGGCACGAGGCGGATTTCCGTATGCAGGACGTTTATCTCCCCTCTGTCAAGGTCGCGGAACGGCACGCGGGCGGCGGGTGATGTATATAGAATGTACCTGCCGTCGGCGGACCACGCGGGCTGCACCCCATCAGCGATTGCCCTGACGGTGCGCGTTTGAACGTCGGCGATGAGTATCTTGGGCGGAAGGGTCTCGTCAAAGCGCATCACCGCGTGCTGCTTGATGATAAAGGAGTCGGCCCGGGGAGACCACGGCCCCAGCGAGATGGGCCTGCCCGCGAGTTCGACCAGGGGTATCTCGCAGAGAACCGTGCCGTCGGACCTCGTGCAGACGACCTTCATGCCGCCGTTCGCCAGGCGCGCCGTGTACCGGCCGTCGG
>QNCA01000300.1 GCA_003644325.1 Planctomycetota bacterium | reverse complement strand
TGTCGAACGGAACCACCGCCAACTTCGCCTGCATGCAAAGTATGGCGACGATGAAGGCGATGAAGCCCGAAATGCTCACCAGAAACGCGCCGTTCTGCGCTTGCGAATTGATTATCCCCGTGATGGCGATGGAGTTACCGCTCTTCAGAATCGCCACCACCACCGCGAGAATGAAGGGCAGTTCGTAGCCCAACATGAGTTTCATTTCCCTGCTCGCCCCCAAGGAGGCGAGGGGGCTTCCCGACGCCGCACCACCCATTATCACCGCGAGCGGCGGCAGGGCTAACAGATACAGCACGACGATAAGGTCGCCCAGAAACCCTTTCCCGTAGAGATTGGCGACCCAGAGTATGGTGGAGACGAGCGTCACCCCCGCCAGCCCTATGAGTGGCGCCGCGAGGAACGCCGCGCGGGAGGCGCCTCGCGGTAGAATCGTTTCCTTGCCCAGCAGCTTCAGAAAATCCATGAACGGCTGATACCACGGCGGACCCACGCGATACTGAACGCGCGCCGACACCTTTCTATCGACCCATGTCGCCAGCATGCCCACCACCGCCGTGAATAGCAAACCGGGAAATATGAGGAACCAGACTATCTCGTTCATTTCTTCGCTGTTTCTTTCGATTCCGGTAACTCTATTTTCTCCCACCTGCTCGTGCGGACGGCGAACCTGTCGCCGACCATGAACATGTTTTCGGGCAAGGGCTCCTTCACTTCCTCGAAGGAGAGCGCCTTTTTCTCGCACGATTCCACGCAAGGCGGCACGGCGTCGCCGAGGTCCTGGCATAAATCACACGCGGCGACGATGAACCTCAAGGCGTCGTTCATCAAGTTGCCGAAGGGGCAAGCGATGACGCAACTGCCGCATCCCACGCATCTCAGGATGTGCCGCCGCAGCTTGCCGTCCTCGCCCTTCTCAAGCGCATCGCGCGGGCAAGCGGCGATGCAACTCGCCTCCTCGCACTGCCGGCACAACAATGCAAACATCGCCATCTCCCGCAGCGCGGCAATGCCTACATTGTCCGGATGATAATAGTAGGCGCACCGCACATTGCACTCCTCGCACTCGCGGCAGATGTCGAGGTCTATGACCAGCGTCTTCCCCATGTCCTCAATCCCAGATATTCCTGAATTCCTTCAACTGCTCGTAGGTGAAGACCGGACCGTCCTTGCAGACATAAAATGAACCTATCCTGCAATGCCCGCACTTGCCGATGCCGCAGCTCATGTTCTTCTCCATGGAGAGGTAAATCCGGTCGTCCCCGAAGCCCATGTGCTGAAGTTCCAGCACGGTGAACTTCATCATGATGGGCGGACCGCACGCCACGGCGACGGCGTTCGGGATATCAACGGTTACTTGCTTCAGCAAAGTGGTGACCACGCCCACATTACCCTTCCACTCGCCGTCGCCCTCGTCCACGGTCAGCAGCACTTCCGTCTTTTCCCGCTCGCTCCATTCCTTCAATTGATTCTTGTAAACGATGTCGGCGGGTGTTCTCGCGCCGTAACACAAGATTACGCGGCGGAATTTCTCCATCTCGTTGAAGAGCGCGAAGAGGAGCGACCGCAACGGCGCCAGCCCCACACCGCCGCCCACTATCAGTATCTCCTTCCCCTCGAATTCCTCGACGGGATACCCCTTCCCGAATGGACCGCGCAGACCCAACACCGCGCCCGGCTGCGCTTTGTGCAACAACTCGGTCACCGTGCCAGCCCGCATGACGGTCACCTCCATCCTGTCCGTCACGGCGGGCGAGGAGGACGGGGTGAACGGCGCCTCCCCGAAGCCCGGCACGGTCATCTCGATGAACTGACCGGTTTTAAAGGGCATCTCACGCTCCGGTTTCAGGACGAAGGTCTTGATGTTCGGCGTCTCGTCTATGACATCCTCGAGAGTCGCCCTGACCGGAGAGTAAGGATTGCTCATGTCGCAAGCTCCTTCAGCAGCTCCCGAATGTCAATCTTACCCGGACAGGCATCAACACATCGCCCGCAGCCGGTGCAGGCGTAACTTCCCATATTGCGCGGGAAGAAATCGAACTTCTTTTCGAAGCGGTTCCTCAACCGCTCCGCCCGCCGCTTCCGGGGATTCGCGCCGCCCGCCACGCGCGCGAAGGCGGGATACTGGCACGAATCCCAGTCCTTGAACCGCTTGAACTTGCCCGCCTCCTCCAAATCTATCAGGAGGAAACAATGACATGTGGGACACACGAAATTGCACGCGCCGCACTCGACGCAGTTCTCGGCGTGCCGCGCCCACATGGCGTCTTCCATCTTCGCCAACAGGTAGCCTTGAGCCTTTTCGGCGGGATAAAGCCCCGCGGCGCCCACCTTCTCGCGAATCTGCGCGTCGGCTTCCTTCCGGTTGTTGTCGCGCTGCTCAAGTTGCTGTTGCGTCGCTTCCTTGAAGCCGTCGAATCCCTCCGTCAATTTCCTTCCCGTTTCCGACCCGACCTCGACGACGAATCCGTCATCCACCTCGGACAGATTCAAATCGAAGCCGTTGACTGGGTAGGAGTTCGAATCGAACATGCCGCAGAAGCACGATTCGACGGGCGTGCCGCAATCGCTGGAGATGATGACCGTATTTTCGCGTCTCGATTTGTAGAAGGGATCCTCGAAATCGCCCTGGAGAAAAACGAAGTCGAGTATCTTCAACGCGGCGACATCGCACCGCTTGGCGCCCACGATGATTCGCTTCTTCGCCTCCGGTTCCGCGCCCTCGGCGAAGTATTCAGCGACCTTCTCCCTCGGCGGGAAGAAGAACGCCTTCAAAGGCTCCACCACACGGCAGGGATTTAGCCGGAGGCTGTCCGTTTCCTCCGGAACGAACCTGCCCAGATGAAACCTTCCATCCTTCTCGCTCGGGACGAAGATTTCATACTCCGTCGCGAGCCGCTTCAGGAATCCCAGAAAGTCCGCCAGGCTTATGAAGTATCTCTCTTCAGCCAATGCAGTTTCCTTCGCGTCCCGAACCGGAAAATCTCCTCCGCCTACGGGACTCCACGCCTTACCCTTCAGACTCCTTTATCGGCAGATAAACGGTAAAACACGAGCCTTTGCCCGGCTCGCTGCGCACCGTGATATTGCCCGAGTGGGCTTCCGCAATCTTCTTTGCGATGGACAGTCCCAGCCCCGTCCCCTTCCTCTGCTCCGGATGCTCCCTCTTCACCGTGTGAAACTCCTCGAAGATGAGCGGCAGCTCCTCCTTCGGGATGCCTATCCCCGTGTCCTCTACCTCGACGACGATTCCCTTTTTCTCTTCCTTCGCTCTTACCCTGACCTTGCCGCCATAAACATTGAACTTCACCGCGTTGCTCAACAGATTGGTGAAGAGTTGCTCCAGCGATTTCCTGTCGCCCCGGATGTCGGGCAACGCGTTGGACACCTCGCTCTCGATGGAGACGCCCTTCTCCTCGGCGAGGGACTTCACCGTGTCGATTGCCCGCCCGATTACCGTCGCGAGCGAGACC
>QNCA01000299.1 GCA_003644325.1 Planctomycetota bacterium | reverse complement strand
CCGGTCGCGGCCGCCCCTCATCCTGGCCGACTTGATGAAGACGCCGCGCAGAGTAACGACCTGTCCCTCCCGAATCGCGCCCACATCAGGCGAGACGTACGCCGCCGCGTATCGCGCGAACGGCGTGTCCTTGTTCAGCGTCAACACAATGCGCCGGTATTTCTTCAGGGTTTCCGGCACGTCCGCATCCTCAAGCGATTCAATACGGCTCACCTCGCCGCTGATGCGCACCACGCAGCCGCGATACCCGTACCGCTCTCCGGCGGGATTGACGGCCATGTCGAAGTAAGAGAGGTCGCTTGCGCCGTCAACGGACTTCATCGCTTCGACCGCCGCCGCGATAGTTTCCTCGTCCTCTTTGGAAATTTTCGTGCGGTCACGGGGACTTCCGCTTATCTCCACTTTGACGAGTTCGCGGGAATATTCCTTTTTCTCCGCGCGCTCCACCCGTCCGCCGACCAGCAGCGGCGCGACTACAACGGCCCGGTCGCCTTCCGCCAGTTCGATTTCCTTGCCCTTGTAGCGGTTGTAGAAGTAACCCGCAAACCGCACCGCATCGCCGGGTGACAGGTGACGGGGAAATTTTTCGGTGTGGAGGAAATACTTCTCCGTGACGCCGCCGTTTGCCATTTTTACTATTTCGGTCTGATAGACCAGGTCAACGCTTTCGACCTCCCGTGCCGGAACGCCTTCCTGCTCCGAGGGGTCCGGCTGCGGTATGACGGCCCGCACGTCTATTACCCGGCCCTCCACGCGCAGGAGCCGCCCGCGGTACTTTTGGGGGTTGAGGACCAGGTCGCTGAAATCGAAACCATCCTCCGCCTCTTCGTACAACTCCCTCGCGGACTTTTTCCCTGCCCCTCTGAGGAGCGCGAAGTACGGCCGGCGCAGGATGCGCGTATCGTCGGGCGTCCTTTCGTAGCCGGGCGGCTCGGGCAGCTTTTCGCCTGCGGGTGTTTCCGTGGACCACGCGGCCGCCTGCTCGCCGTTCCGGGGTGGTGGACCGAGCGTTATAACCACCATCAGCAGGACCAGCGCCGCCAGTATCATCGCCGGCACGACCAGCCGCAGAAGGGGGGCGTGTGGCCCGTGCAGGGGCCGGGCCTTGCGGCCGGGCACGGCGGGGGAGTTATCGGGGTCGTTGTCGGGCATTCTTTTCTCAGACTGAAGACTGAAGACCGAGGACTGAAGACCGAAAACCGAAGACCGACCGCGACATGCGGCTAACCTGTTGCCCGTCGCCTTACTACTTGCTGCTCGCCTCGATACTTTCCACGACTTCCACGCATCGATCGCATATCGTGGGGTGGTCGGCGTTGGCGCCCACGCTTGGGCGGTAGTTCCAGCATCGCAGGCATTTCTTATAAGGTGATTTGTAGGTTTTGATGAGCAACTCCGGCATCTCCGCGCCCGGCACGAAGCCGTCGTTGGCGCCGTCGGCCACCGTGGCTTCGGACACGATAAATACCTGTGCGAGGAGCGGTTCATGTTCCTTGAGGAACTCCATCAATTTTTCGTTTTCGGCGTAGAGTTCCACGTGCGCTTCCAGCGAGGAGCCGATTTCGCCCGCGGCGCGCATCTTCTCCAGTTCGCGCGCGACCTCGGCCCTGATAGCGATGAGCCTGTCCCACCTGTCGCTGAGCGCCATGTCGATCTTCGAGCGGTCGACCTCCGGCACGTGGGCCAGGTGAACGCTCGGCACGTCTTCGTCCCTGTACCGCAGGTATCCCCAGACTTCTTCGCATGTGTGCACCAGGATGGGCGCCAGCAGTTTGGTCAGCGCGAGCAGTATTTCGTACATCGCGGTCTGTGCGCTCCTGCGCGGGAGCGACGCCGCCCCGTCCGCGTACAGCGTGTCCTTCAAAATGTCCAGGTAGAACGAACTCATCTCGACGATGCAGAACTTGTGCACGGCCTGCGAGAGTTTGTAGAACTGCGCCTCGTCATAATACTTGACGACCTTTTCCATTAACTGGTGGAGTTCACTTAATGCCCAGCGGTCTATCTCCCGCATTTGCTCCAGGGGCACGGCGTCCGTCGCGGGGTCGAAGTCCGTGGTGTTCTGGAGGATATACTTGAAACTGTTTCTTATCTTGCGGTAGGCGTCGCCGGATTTCTTGATGATGTCGAGCGATACGCGGATATGGTCGGTGTAGTCGATGGAGGATATCCACAGGCGGACGATGTCCACCCCGATATTCTTCAAGACATCGCCCACGGAGACGAAATTTCCCAGGGACTTCGACATCTTGTGGCCGTCTTCGTCCACGACGAAGCCGTGCGTGATGCAGCGCTTGAACGGCGATACTCCCTGCGTGGCGACCGATGGTATGAGCGACAACTGGAACCACCCGCGGTGCTGGTCGGTGCCTTCCAGGTAAATATCGCTGGGGAAGTTCAGTTGCGGATATTCGATGACCACGGAACGGTGGCTGGAGCCGGATTCGAACCAGACGTCGAATATGTCGTTTTCCTTCTCGAAGTTCGAGCCTCCGCAACCGGGGCACTTTGTGCCCGGCGGCAGCAGGTCCTTTGCATCCATTTCGTACCACACATCGCAGCCCCTTTGCCGGAAGATATCCCTGACGTGAAAGACCGCGTCGTGGTCGAGCAGGACACGGTGGCAGTCGGCGCAATAGAAGGCCGGTATGGGCACGCCCCACGCGCGCTGACGCGAGATGCACCAGTCGGGCCGCGATTCGACCATCCCCCGTATGCGCTCCCTGCTCCATTCGGGCAGCCATGAAGTCTCTTCTATCACCTGGATGACGCGCCTGCGCAGGTCGGCGTGGTCGATGCTTACGAACCATTGTTCGGTGGCGCGAAAAATGACCGGCTTCTTGCACCGCCAGCAGTGGGGGTAGGAGTGCTGTATGTTCTTCCGGTGGAGCATTGCTCCGAGTTGCTCGAGTTTTTCGCAAATTTTCGGGTTCGCCTCGTAGACGTTCAGTCCCTGAAACTCGCCTGCCTCCTCGGTGAAAAGCCCCCGGCCGTCCACGGGACTCAGAATGTCCATATTATATTTCTGGCCGGTGAGGAAGTCCTCCTGTCCGTGGCCGGGCGCCGTGTGAACGCAGCCGGTGCCGTCCTCCAGTGTCACGTAATCCGCCAGCACAATGGGTGACTCCCGGTCGATGAAGGGATGCCTGTATTTCAGGCCTTCCAGTTTGGCTCCTTTGACCTTTCCCAGGATTTCGAATTCATCGATGTGTATCATGTGCAGCACGCTGTAGGCCAGTTCCTCGGCCATTATCAGGACCTCGTCCGCGCCGCCCGCGTTCTTGTATTTCAGGGCGGCGTACTCAAAGTCGGGATGCAGGGCGATGGCCAGGTTGGCGGGCAGCGTCCAGGGCGTCGTGGTCCAGATTACGATGTAGACCGGTTCGTCGCCGACCCCGTCGAAGAGATTTCCGACGTCATCGGCCATTTTGCATTTCACGTAGATGGAGGGGCTGGGTTCGTCTTCGTATTCGAGT
>QNCA01000298.1 GCA_003644325.1 Planctomycetota bacterium | reverse complement strand
GAAGCCACCATCGGTGGAAAACCTATCCATTGGCCTAAACGCAAACTCCGCACGGTTGAATACAATCTTGCCAAAACCTACACTGGTCTATATGGAGACATCGTAGCCGGGATTGAGTCACTGCACTTATCCCCCTACAGTTTGGAAGATTACAAGCAGACTGGCATTCAACGGGACAAGAAAAAAGTGGGGCGGGGGCAAGCCTTGGTGGGCATTTTCAAGAGCCGCTACCTGAAACGTTTTGAGTCTAGCGTGGAGGCTTTTCGGATTAGCGTCCGCCGCGCCTTAGAATTTCAGCAAACTTTTTTGTCATTGCTAGAGGAAAATCGCTTATTGGATAGCACCGCTTTCAGGGAATCGATGAGGTATTTAGATAGAGAGGGGGAAGATGACAGCGCCAGGCCAAATTCTAGGGCTGAGAGGCTAAACACAAAGAGTGAGGCACGGGAAATTTTGGACACTCTCCAAGAGCTGAACCCCGATTTATACGATCTCTCTAATCTTCGAAAGGCGGTGCAGCACGATATCGACATCCTGACCGAGATATGGGAGCGCATTGTTGAGATCACGCCCAAATGCGATGCCAAGCTGGAAAAACTCAAAGCTATGTTGAGTGGTGAGTTAAAAGGCAAGAAAGTATTGCTTTTCACCTATTACAAAGACACTGCCCAATACGTTTACAAGCAACTCGCTGAAGATGAGGATTTCCTAGCCGCAGCCGGACATCCCCGCCTGGCACGCATGGATGGGGACATCGCCCCTGGGGATAGGGGAGGCCGCATTGCGCGTTTCTCCCCCAATGCCAACGACCACCCCGATCTGGCTGGGAGCGCGGACGAGATTGACGTGATGGTCTCCACGGACGTGCTCAGCGAGGGACAGAACCTCCAAGATTGCGGGCATCTGCTAAACTACGACCTGCACTGGAATCCCACTCGCATGGTGCAGCGAGCCGGGCGCATTGACCGCATTGGCTCGGATTTCGATACTTTGTGGGTCTACAATGTTTTCCCCGAACATGAATTAGAACAATTGCTAGGCTTGGTGGAAAGCCTCAACCGCAAAATCCAAACCATTGACCAGGCTGGTCTTCTCGAAACCAGCGTACTGGGGGAGATTGTCCATCCCCGCAGCTTCAATACCTTGCGCCGCATCGCTGAAGAAGACGAAGATGTATTCGCTGAGCAAGAATCTCAGACCGAGTTGGTCAGCACCCAATTCCTATTGGCAACGCTGCAAGATATGTTGGCTGAGAGCGACCTAGACCCAGAAGCCCTGCCAGACGGCATCCATTCTGGGCGGGAGAAAGAAGGCTACAAGGGTTTGTTCTTCTATTTCACCGCGCCTCCGGCCAAAGCCGAGGGCGGACGCCGCCACTTCTGGCGATATTACAACATAGATGGAACTATTACCGACAACCGCTACGAGATTATCAACCTCATCCGCTGCGAGCGAGACGAACCGCGCCTAATTGGGGAAGCGGATGTCTTCGAAATCCAAGAAAAAGTCATTACCAACATCTTAGCCAGCGTCCAAGGCCAGCAAGCTCTGGAAGCCGCTCCCAAAATCTTGGAAAACGTTCAGCAGCACGTCACTACCTTGTTGCAAAGCCAAATCGATAACCCAGAGCTGTCGCGTCAAGACGTCCGTTCCGCGCTAAAAGCCTTGCGCCAACCGCTGCCGAGTCCCTATCTCAAGGATTTGCGGGTGGTTTACGAATCCTACCAGCGGGATGGTGATGTGTCCGCGTTGTTAGAGGCGGTGGGGGAACTAGAGGTTGTGGAGGGGAGTGGTCGAGAGCGGGGAGAATCTAAGGCGCGTCCCATGGAGAGAGATGATTTACATCTGGTGTGTTGGGAGTATGTGTGGTCGTGAGGGAAACTGTAATATGGAGCAAGGAGAGCTTATGAAATATGCTAATAAAATAATACTTGTTGTGCTCTTGATCAGTACGCTAGCATGTCAGTTGTTCTCAACGTCAGAGTCTACCCAATCTGAGCAATTGAAAAGGTCAATACCAACTAACGAATCGTTTGATTTGGGGACTCTTCAACCACTACCACCTGAGGAAACCGTTTCTGCGTCCGCTATAACCGACAATAACGGAGTGGCGGAATTTGATGACCCTATTAGTGGAAATAATTTGACAGTTGAATTTCAGGACGAAGAAACTCAAGATGCTATTTCCGGGATTGAAGTGTGGTTCATTAGCAATGGCCCTCAAGTCTTAGTTATTACTAACGACCACTCTGGACAATATGCTACTGCTGTAAAAGAGTTGTTCTATGAGGAACTCGCTATTTTACCAACATCTAGTAAACTGGCCTCACCATCAGAAAGCTTGTCCTTGGGGACTGTGATTTTGTTAGTAAAGATAATAAATACTTATCAGACTATTTCCGAATGGCATGCGTATTTATCACAATTCCCAGAGTTGAAAAAATGGCGTACTGGTGAGATTTCTGTATGTATGAATCCTGTGCAACTTGGGGAAGGGGCGAATTTAATAACCCAAGGTATAGTTGGAATATTACTTCCAAGTTTTGGAGATGATATTTTGGATGGTTTGATGTTGGTTTATGATGAGGCATTAGGTGAAGGCATAGAGACTTGGTCAGAAATGATTGTTAAGGAATCTAATCCCGTAATTCATAGAGTAACGCTCTTTTCGTTCAATGGTGATGTTCCCAAATTGATGCATTTTGATGATCGTTGCCTGGATTGGTTAGATCAAAGTGATCCACAATCTACCTTAGATTGGTTGATGTATGGTCTTGAAAACCAAGATATGTATGCTTTGACTGCTATTACAACTTCAGATGATTTAATTTATGCCAATTATCTTGAAGGCGGACAATCAATAAGCAATCAGACCTATCTAAAACAATTAGAATCTCGGCTGTCGAGCAAACCGAGTTGTGAAGGATATTCAACTGAAATCAATGGCATCCAGGTATGGACACATGGTTGGTCACCACTCTGGCAAATTACTGAGATATGTTATATGGAATGTAATTCAGTTAATCCGCCTTGGGAGAGTAGTTCAGCGGGATTTTTCTTGAATAATTATGATGGGGAGTGGGAAATAGGTCTGGTGTACCTGAACACTCCCGATCGATATCTCTGTGCTGATGATTATCAATTAACACCTTGCTCAACATTGTATTCTTCAATATCGAATGATGCTCCTGTTCTTTCCTCCGCGAATCAAATTAGCTCATGTCCTAATGCGCCCCTCCAGCAAATGAAAGTTAATCACACAGGATATGTGTGTACCAAAAGTGATGCTGTTGTAGTACGTGGTGAACCCAACCGTGCTGGAACATTTTTAACTCAACTTGAGAAGGGCACAGAATTTTGGGTAATAGGCGGCCCCGAATGCGCAGATGATTGGTCTTGGTGGAAAATTGAAACGGATAATGGCATAATAGGATGGATAGCTGAAGGTGGTGATCAAATTGATCCTTATTTCATTTGCCCG
>QNCA01000297.1 GCA_003644325.1 Planctomycetota bacterium | reverse complement strand
TAAAGGGGTTAGCCCCCCTTAGGTTTCATTTGGCGGCCCGCCGGTTGCCCGGAAATGTTCCTTCATCTCGGGGTCCTGTCCCAATTCCTCCATGTACGCGCGTATCTCCCTCGCGGCCTCCGTTACGCGGGGCGGCACGTCGGGCCCGGCCTTTGCCTCGATTTCCAGGGCGCGGACCAGTATCTCCATCAATTCGCGCTTCACCGCCGCGCCTTTCAGGTGGGCTCTCAGTGCGCGAAAAATCTCGATGTTCCAGGTCGCGTGTTTGGGATCCTCGGTGATGTTGTAGGGATTGCGGCGCAGGTGTTCCACGAGCATGCGGCATCCCTCGCCTTTCTTTGCCTTGTCCCCTTCAAGGACGCCCAGGTTGATAAGCGCGAAGCCGAGGTTCATGTCGGAGTTGCAAATCCCCGGCGCGAGCGCGCGGACGTAGCGCAGTTCCGCTATCGCCTCGGAGTAGTACCCCGCCTTTTCCGCCCGGTTTCCCGCAGTGGTTTTTCCCAGCGCCATTGCGACGGCGTTCAGGGTTCTCGCCCTTTCGATACGTGCCCGCAATTCACGCCGCGTCGGGTAGAACGTCCGCGTTGCGCGTCGATAGCGCTGCTCCGATAGGCGGAGCAGTTCCACGTTTCCGCTTTCATGACGGCGGGTGTAAGCCTCTCCGAACAATCGCCGCGCCCGGTCGTATTCGATTTCGCGCGGCACCTCTCCGCCGAAGAATACCGTCCATGCCAGGACGGCGCACGCGGAGGGAACCATGGCCGCCGGCCATCGAAATATAGACGCGACCTGTTCGTTTTCCTTCGATTTGTACCCGTGGCCAAGGTTCCCGCCGAGGAGCGCGGCGACGCACAGCCAGAAGAATATCCGCGTCGTCGGCAGCGACATGACTATGCCGACGGCCCCGTGCAGCAGCAGCACCGACATGGCCCCCAGGATGCCCGCGGTAAACCAACGGCTCGCCGGGTCCCTCTTGAGCGTCCGCCGGGCGCTGGAAAATGCAAAGAGAACGACGCCGAGGAAGATGAGAACCCCGACGGCGCCGGTCTCCGCCGCCGTTTGGAGATAGAAGCAATGGGCGCAGGGCGTGGCGTCTTTGATGCCCTTGTGCATGTAGGATTCGACAGGTTGGTAATCGACGTTGGCCGGCGCGAAACTGCCTGCCCCTCTCCCCAGGAGAGGCCTCTCCTCGATCATGTCGAGCGCCCCGCGCCAGAAGAAGACCCGTGTCCACGCGGTTGAATAATATCTTCGTCCCAGGATGGCCTGCCTGAGCGCGGGGCGGGCCAGGACGGCCGCGAGGAAGGCCGCCATCATTATGAATAGGGCGACCAGGAGGATGAGACGCCTGCGCCAGGCGACGACCACCGTTACGACCCACCCGCCCAGCAGCGCGAGGATTGCGCCCGTGGAACGGCTCCGGACCACGCCGGCCGTGGACAGGATGATGAGCGCCGCGCCCAGAATCCAGACCAGCGGGGAGACACGTCTCTTCTCGCCCGTACCCATATCCATACGGGCAGGCTGGGCCAGTGCTTGGCGGGCCTGTTCCGGGCGGGCCAGGGCATTGGAGACCTTGCCCAGGGCGGCGACCGCTGCCAGCGCGAGGAACGTCCCGGCGGGGTTTTCGTTGACGAAGGGCTGGTGGCCCCGCCCGGTGAGGAATATGACTCCCGCCGCGGCGACGCAGACCAGGAAGGTGATCTCCGCGAATCTCCATTCCGTCGTGCGCCCGGTATGGGCCTGTGCGGGCGAGAAGAACAGGACCGCGCCCAGCGCACAGGCCATCAGGCAGCCCTCGTCGATAACGGCCTCCGTCGTCGCCCACGTGTAATCGGTCCAGATGAACGATGCGCATTCCCAACCAAACCAGGCGAGCACGGGCCACGTGGTCTTGAGAAACCTCCGCAGGAGGCCGGGTTCAAAGGAAAAGCGAAACGCAAGAGAGATGAGGAAGGCCACCGCCCCCAGGCGCAGCGCGGCGAGTTTCGGCACGATGAGATTGTGGGTGTGAAGGCTGGGTATGTCGTAATGGTACGCCAGCGGGACGAGCATTACGAAGACGAAGCCGACAAAGCCCGCCAGGCGCCCTACGCGCATCCCCGGGCCTGCTGTGACCGCCGTCATCTTTCCACGCCCGCTTGATGTTTCAGGAAGACGGCGATGCACCGCGCCAGCAACTCCGCCGCCTCCCGCGCGCTCCGCGCGAACTTCAGTGCGCGGGCGAGTTCCGCCCTCACGCCGCCGCCTTTCCCGTACCGGACGGCCAGGCGTGCCTCTATCATCACGTCCTCCAGGAGTTCGAGGACCTGTGCGTGCTCGAGTACCCGCGCCAGCGACCTGTTTACATCCTCGGCGGCGGCCCGGCCGGAATCGTCGGAATCCGCCCGGGGCGGACGGGCAAGCGTCCTTTCAATCCGTTCCTCAGCCTGCTTCGCGTCGTCGGCGAGGAGTTCTGCGTTGCGCATCAACGTGTCAAGGCGCTCCGCGACATCGGAGAAATCGGTTGTCTCACGGCTTCCCCGGACCGTCTCCAGCGCGGGTGCGACGTCTGAGTCGAATGAATCGAGCAGTTCGTTCAGTGCGGCCCTTTCGCATCCGCGAATGAGCGCTCCGCCCTCGGTGGCGTTGATGACGCGCGCCTGTGTTGCGGCGATCTCGCGCTCGAAGGTCGCAAGGAACGAGCGGAACATGGGCAGGCTTGGTACCATGCCGCCGTCGTTTCCCTCCAGCCATATCACGTTCGGGTCGCCGGTATCGACCGCGCCGCCCCAGGTGCGCTCCGTGCCGGCGGCGTGGGTCCTGCCCCGTGTGAAGGAAAGGTCCTGCCCGACCAGCGCTATCGGGTCGCAGCCCATCGCCCGCGCCAGGTAGAACGCGGTGTGGGCGACCGACAGTCCGGTGTTCATCGTGCCCCTTTCGCCGAGACGGGACCGGAGAAAGCGGCACAGGCGGCCGTCATCGTCGATGAAGCGGGTCGGGCCGTTGAAGTATTCCAGGACCAGGGGAGAGACGGACATGCTGCACACGAGGATGCAGTCCTTCACCCGGCGTCCCCTGACGCACTCGAAGTAGCGCGCGTTGGTCCGGGAGGGATCCACCGCCACGACGATGTGCGGCACGATGCCGTTTTCGAGCAGCGGCTTGAGCGCGGTATCGACCGCGATCAGCAGCGCCTTGTTTCCGACGCTCTTCAGCGCCCCGATGCTGAAGTCGAGCGACGGGCCCGCCGCGATGTTTATGGCGGGCAGGCCCGGGAATTTGCCGAAGAGGTCCTTCACCCCGCCGCCGCGGGCAATGGCGGGGAGATTAAGCCATGTGTTCTCGAAGAATGTCGCCGCGTTCTCCCGCAGCGTTATCAGTTCCGTACGCGCGCTGTGGACGATGTTTTCCACGGCGACGCGCGCCCGTCGGTATGTCTCCGGCGACAACCGCACGGAGGGGGCATGTTCGCAGAGGACGAAGCGCCGCACGACGAGGTCCGTCG
>QNCA01000296.1 GCA_003644325.1 Planctomycetota bacterium | reverse complement strand
TTCGCCCCGCAAAATTGCGCTTTCCGCTGGTGCACTGTTCGTTAACGCCACGAGGTCAACCGTTTCCACGCCCCCAATCTCAATCACCATCAGCGGCGGATGAAGAGTATGGCGAATTCGGCGGGCTGGAGCCGCATCGGGATGGCGGTGTTTGCGCCGCGCGCCTCAAATGGCACGCTCATCCCGCCTTCAATGGTGATGTCAGTTACCTCCCGTACCTCGCCGCGCAGGATGATTGTGTCGAGAGCCGTTTCGTGCGAATTCGGGTTGAGCGCGAAGACAAATTCGCCCCCGTCGGGCGTTCTCCGCATGAGCACTTCGAGCCTGTTCTTTTCCGTCCAGAGCGGTCGTCTTACCTTTTCGGCTAATAGCCTCAGTATCTCCGAAGCAGTCTCATCGGGCTGCTCGCCCGCGGCGACGGGGCGAAGGGTTACGATTACCCTTCCCTTGCCCGCGGTGGATTTCAGGTATGCGGCTTGGCTGCCCGATGCCTTCCAAGCGGATATTCCGGACAGGTCGGGGGATTTCGTGAGTTTCCTGTGGATGCCCAATTCGCGCAGAAGTTTCCCGTCGGGGAAGCCGTACTTATCGAACATGCCCGCCGGACCGAGGCAAATGAGCGTTCCTCCGGATTTCACCCAAGGAATGAGTTTGTCGGCGAGCCCATCGGGGAAGTACTCGGCGGCGGGCAAAATGACGGCGTCGAATTGCGCGAGATTCACCCGCCCATCCAGGACATAACTCTCCGGCAACAACTCATAGAGGAAATTCCGCGGAAAGATGAGCCGATGCAGCCGGCAAATTTCGTTGTAGGAGAGTTCGAGCGGTTCCTGGACAAGCATGGAAGTCTCCGGCTCGATGACGAGAATCCTCGCCGGTGCGATTTCGCCCCGCGCGATGATGCGTTCGACCCTGCGGATGCGGTCTTTCGTCACGGGCAAGGCGGGGGCGCTGTAGCGCATGGTGGTCAGGTCGTATCGCGGATTGAACCAGTTGCCGTTGTACTTGGTAAGGTAGTAGCCGGTGGTGTAAACATACCACCAGACCTGCGTCGTCCTGCCCCAGACCGACGAGCGGTAGAGATGCTTGGCGAGTGCGCGGCGCTGGACGACCTCGTCGCAGAACATCGCGGCGTCCTCCTGAATGCCCCACGCATTTTCGAGGTAGCCGAGTCCCTTATGGGCGAATCGGTTGAGGCTGTTCAGATAGACGGACAGCACCTCGAAGGCTGGGTATCCCGAGTGAAAGGCGAGGATGTCGCAGGTCTCGAATATTCTCGCGCCCGGTATGTTTCTGAGCAGCGTGCTGTGTCGGGCGGCGACGGGCTTATTCGGCGCTCCCTCCTTGAATGCGCGGTAGATGCTCCGAAGGTGGTCGATGTAAAAATCGCTGCGGAACCTCTCGAACTCGTAAATCAAGGGGGTTACCTTCCGACGCGGTTTGACGAATCGGTCGTGCGGCTGGCGGATTTCCTCGAAGGATTTGTAATCGGAGCGCCAAGCCCTGTTGAGGGCGGCGATGTCGCCGAACTTGCGCTTCAGGTAGGCGTGCCACTCGCGCGTCGCCGACTCGCCGTATCCGGTCTCGCGCCTTCCGCCCTTACCGCCGAAGTAGGGGTACGCCTCCTGAAGATATTCGATGAACAGCACATCGTCCAGATTCTTAACGGTCTCGGCAAGTTCCCTCGCCGTGCGATAGACAAACTTCCGCACCTCTGGGTTGAAGTAGTTGAGCGGCGCGTGAAGCCGGTAGGTGCAGGGGCTGGCGGGTGTGCCGTCCTCCGCGGTCAGAATCATGTCGGGGTCGGACTTCGCCCTTTCGAGAATCCAGTCGGGCGCGAAGGTGTTGCAGTGGACGGCGAGGTAGATCATCGCGTATGTCTTGCGGAAACCACTGTCCCGCAGCCATTTGAGCCGCTCGGTGTGGTTGGAGAAGTCGCAGCCCTCGGGGGTGGATTTCGCCGGGTTCCATCGCGGCGTCATGCAGAAGTCGAACCGGAACAGATGTTGCGTTTGCTCGTTGATTGACGCACTGGTGCCGAATAGGATGCGCCCGCAGCGCCCGTTTTCATCGAGCCACATCTTTGACTCATCGGTCTCCGCGCCGTAGAGCGCGGGCAGCCCAGCGGGACGGTTAATCCGTTTCATCCTATTCGAAAGTTCCTGCTGGAGCGAGGTTATAACTTTTTCAAGCCCGTCCGCGCGCTCGTGGAACTCGGCGATTTTATCCGCTGCGCCCTTCGCGAAGAAGGCGCGTCCGTGCGCGCGATAGGTCTCGTCGAGCAACCTTTCCATCTCGCGGAATTTGCGCCTCAACGGCTTCGCGTCGTCCAGCCTGCCCGTGTAGAATGCTACGCGCTCCAACTGACGGAGCGCCTCCTCCACATACGCCGTGCGAACGAGAAGTTCGTTGTAGCGCTTGCCGGAGAGGAAAAGCGGCGAGTTCTCGTCGCGCATCTTCATCCAGCGCCTCAAAGGTCCCGCGCCAATCTCGATCGAGAAGGGCTGGTATTCGTATATGCCCGTCACGGTGTCGGCGCCGACCTCGATAGGCTCCACTTCGACATCGTCGAACCAGACGCTGCCCACGGCGTAACACAAGCCGAGGAGAATCTCGGCGGTCTGGGCGACATCGGGAACCTTGACGGTGGCGGTGAGATGCCGCCATTCGCCCTCCTGTTTATCAACATGGGAAAACCACCTCGATGACGCGAAGACCGAGCCTTCCTTCCTGAAGTTAACGCGCACGCGCACGGCGTCGCTGCTGATGCCCTCGCCGAGGCGATACCACACACCGACCTTGTATCCCGTGCTGGGCTTTACTTCGGTGAATTTTGAGATGATGAACATCCTGCTCGTCGGGGATTTCCCATCTATCCTGCCAGCCGCATTGCCCGAGTGTTTCACGCGCTCATCAATCGCGAAGACGGAAGTCGTATCCGGCGGATAGATGTTCCAATTCTGTTTTCCCCTCTCGAAGCCGGGGTTCGGCAGGTATTCCCCCGCGGTGACCTGCATCGAGATGAACAGCCACACTAAAATGAATATCCTGCGGAGCATCGCCGTTCTCCTCCTTGCCAAGAATCCGTAGCGGGCGCAATCACGGGACGATGAACGAGCGCATCTTTTGCCACTCCTCGCGCTTCTTCCTCTGTCGCGAGCGCTCCGGTTCGGGGTCTTGATTGCCCAGTTTCCGACCCCATCCGACGCGCTTGCGCCACAACTCCCGCAAACCATTCCCCTCAAACCTGCGCCCGTCCGACATCTCAATCACATAGGGTGGGTCTATTTTCAGCGGCTTGATTTCGTTCAGCCGCTTGAGCGCGCGCTCCGTTCCCTCGCGGATAAGTCGGCGAACCTTTTTCGGAATCTTCGTCTTTGCTGCGTATGGTCCGAAGGCTTCCTTGGTGATGACATACTCGATGTTGGGGATGTTCTGTCTGGTCTCCTCGATGGTAGCCTTGTCGCCGCTGACGAAGACCATGGGCAC
>QNCA01000295.1 GCA_003644325.1 Planctomycetota bacterium | reverse complement strand
TCGGTGACTGTCACCAATTACGGAGCCGTTCCGACTTTGTCGGAACGGATCGTAGATTGGTGACTGTCACCGTAAGATATTATGAAACAGCAGATTATAATCAAGCACCCACCATCATCCAGAAAAAGTCAGTCAACTTGAGTAATTAACAGGGACTGAATCGGACTTGAAAGTAGGCAGTAGGAGAGTAGGCAGTAGGAGAGGGAAAATATGTTTCATGTTTCAGGTTTAAGGTTTAAGGTTTCAGGCATCCGCGATATTGGGGGCCGTTCTTGAAGATTGAAACCTGAAACTTGAAACCTGAAACAATGTCCCTCATTTCACCTTGCCCGGCTATGCGGCGCATCCACCGCAGATGGGCTTGATTGCGGCCATCTGACCACGCTGGGCCGCTGTCACGCCGTCGCCCGGACATAGACGTAACCGCAATGCAGCACACCGTTAGGAGTGGTTAACGGCCGTTGTCTCTTCGGGCACGGAATCTGCGGTTGGCTCCGATGCAAGCACCATTATCCACCTCTTTGTACAGGAAATTGTACGGGAGGCCACCCTGACAAGCATCGTCAAGGGTGGAAAATAAGCGGTCGAGGAACAGGAAGCATAATCGGCCGAGTATTTTATAGATTCTTTCAGATTCGCGGTGGTATCGGGTTGCCGGCATGGCGAGGGAATGTGAATGTGCGATGAAGATTTAGCCTCTTGCCCATGCGCCATTCACCGGCATCTTGAACCAGGTTTGTGGCGCGGAGACCGCAGATGTAAGCCACTGCGGCCAATATACCGCAAGCAAGCGACCCGAGGCTTTTCTTGCAAGTTGTAACACTTTGCTGTTGCAGGGCTTGTGCGGGCCGAAAAATAGCACAAAGGCACGAAATCTGCTGCAACTGCTGCGCGAAATGACCTATTCACTTACAGTCACTTAGGTGTGGCTGGGTATGCCTCGGGGCAACTGGTTGCTCCGGGGCGGGAAGAGCATCGGTGGCCGTCACCAATTACCTTTCGAACTTGGCCCGTGCCGCAGACGGGTGGAAATTCGAGCCCGGTGCGAGCAAGGTTCGTAGATTGGTGACCGTCACCGCGAAATGGCACCAGTCAAAGGAGATGAGGGCGCGCAGTTCGCGTGGGGGGGGTTATTTCTCGCATGCGGACACGCAGCCGCAGCAGGGCTTTGGCGCTTACGGGATTTATGGGCGGCGTTCGCCTTACCCTGCAGTGCGTAAGGCTTGCTGGGCACAGTGGTTGTGGCCGGGGAGCAATATGAAGGGGGAAAAGCGGTTTTTCGGTGGTGTTGAGCACGGGATTTGCTGCAAATCCCGTGCGGGGGCACCGTGCATGGTGAGTTCCGGGTGGGATTTGCAGCAAGCGGTAGAATATGGGAATAATTGCCTCGGATGTGTGGGGTTTGCGGCCAACACCGCGTGCATCGGTGCTGGCGGCAAGAAGGCACTCAAGTTGACGGGCCTTTGATAACTGCGGTGACTGTCGTTAATTATGGAATCTCGTGAACATGCCGAACGAGATTCGTAGATTAGTGACCGTCACCAAAAGTCAGTCAACTTGAGAAGGCAAATGAAGTGAGGAATGCCCCCTGGCAACTATTCAGTTCATTGCTTGCTTTTACCAGCGAAAGGAGGTGAGCGGACGGCAAATAGCATAAGTAGTGCTTGATGAACTAGTAGCGGGGACTCTTAGGTCGAGGCAGTGGGACCTGATGAAAAACGGTCGCGATGCCGCTGTGGATGTGCTTGCGAGGCACAGAGGGTCTCCCCAATAAGGTCGATCTATTATGGAGGTTATGTACGATGAAGAAATTAACGATATTGTTTTCAGTTCTTGCGCTGGTCGCATTTTCCGCCACTGCGTTGGCAATCCCGACAGACATGCCTCATCTATACATCCATGACGGGCTCAGCCCGGACAAGACCGTAGATGAGGGTTTCATCCTCCACTGGGCCGGCAGCATCAGCGGTGCACTTACCGCCGAAATGTGGTGTTCCCCGGGCGACGATACCGCCGACAAGTATCGGTACTACAGGATGAGTTATGGCGATGCCAGTGGTGCCTGGGATAACGGATTTCGCCGTGACGGCTTCTCCGTGTCCAACGGGATCTCCGAATGGCTCGCCGCCGGCAAGCCTTCGCTGCTCTACTCGCGGACGATGGACACGGCCGTAAGCCCGGGGTACCAGGACGGCAACAACACGAACATCAGAATAAAGAAGGCAGACGGCAGCGACCTTCTGTTCAAGTACGGCACGGTGGACAACCCTCCCGCCGGTACCTCTCTGGGCATATCTCCGGAGACGAAGTACCTCAACGGCCTGACCCGCGAGAAGAACATCATGGCCTACGACTATATCCCCGTCTCTCCGCCGCCCGCGCCGGGCAATGAGGATACCCGGTTCTACTACAGCGGCGCGAAGAAGGGCGAATTTGCCGGCGGCAACATGACGCAGGTGGGCCCCGCAGGTTTCAATAGAAGCTCCTTCGCGTGGTTGAACGCGAGCACCGACGGCTCGGGAATCAGGCCCTATGCCAGTTACGCGGCCTGCGTCCATGAAGCCGACATAATCAGCCAGGCCATCACCGAATGGGACGCTTGGGGTACGACCAAGTATGGTGCCCCGGACATGTTCGAGGTCGCCTGGAGGCTGGCGGCGTTCATGCTGCGCGACCAGAAGGGCTACAACCCCGATAACGACGGGAACGGCATAGGCGACATGGACGACATCCTGCTGGGCAACCTGTTCTGGAATCAGAACGGGACGAACTTTGACGCCAACGGCGGCCAGGTCGTAGACGGCACGGGAACGGCTGTCCCCGGACTTACTTATTACAACGAGTTCATGCGCGAGGTTTTCGATATCAACGCGCTGATCGTTCAGGATGTCGGCATTGACGGCGAGTTCAACGTGGGTGAAGATTACATTATCTTCTCCGTCGTCGACGACGACACGTATGATCTTGCTTACGACTGGGACAGCAGCCCGGTCTCGGCCAGTCAGCCGAGCATCAATCACGCCGGGCAGTACTTTGACGGCAACCAGGTCTTCCTCTATGACGGGACCGGTATCAGCCTCCTTGATACGATTATCACCGATCCGGATCACATCGGAACAAGGTCTGACCAGATTGACGCTCTCGACATAAGCATGATTCCTGAGCCGGGCACGATAATGATGGTTATCGGCGGCGCACTGGCGCTGGCCGGCGGCATCATCAGGAAGAGGCTCCACTAAGAAGGAGAATTGACGTCGGTCGTCATCCCGGTTGCGACCGGGAACGACGCAGCGTCGAAAGCGGCACTCGCAACATGCGTACAAACCGGTTCCCATCCCGACTCATTCGGGATGGGGCCGGTTTTTTTATTACTCAAGTTGACTGACTTTTGCTAACGTCCTCAAGTTGGCTGACTTTTTCCGGGTGATGGTGGGCGCTTGATTATAATCTGCTGTTTCACAACACCTTACGGTGACAGTCACCAATCTAC
>QNCA01000294.1 GCA_003644325.1 Planctomycetota bacterium | reverse complement strand
CGAACTGGAAATACGTGCCCGGCAGATTGTGTACCCTGTCCTTACCTTCCCACAGGAACCTTGTCCTGCCCGACCCGCACAGCGGGCAGACGACGGCGTGGTACACGGTCGTCTCCGCGCACGACTGAGTCGAGGACTTCAATGTAGTCGTCAATCACCTGCTCCCACAAGAAATTGTTCATTATCCGCTTCCTGCCACGGCGGCCCATCTCCGCGCGAAGGTCATCGTCCAGCAACATCAGATACAGCGCCTGTTCAAGCGCGTCCACGTCGTTGGGCCGCACGGCGATGCCGCCTCCGCCCAGTATCCACGGCCTTACGCCTATATCGCCGGTGAGCACGGGCTTTCCGAAGAGCATTCCAAACTTGACCCGTGATGAATACTTGGCCTCGTTCACCGGGGAGTCATCCACCGGATCGACTATCACGTCGGCTGCGGAAACGTAGGCGGGCATGTCTTCAAAGGGAAAGCGCCCGGTGAACACGACCCTGTCGATGACGCCCGCCTTGCGCGCGTGCTCCTTCATCCGGTCGATCTCGCCCGGACCGGCCAGCGCCAGCGCCGCATCGGGCAGGCGCCGTGCCACCCCCGCGAAAGCGTCTATCAACAAATCAACGCGCTGACCCGATTTCGGATTGATGCTGCCGAAGTAGAGCGCAACGCGCTTTCCCCCGAGGCCGTATTTTTCCCGCAATGCCCGCGTCCTTGTCTCATCGAGTTTGTAACGGGAAGGCTCCACGCCCTGCGGCAGGAAGACGGTCTCGGTCTTTCCGCCGGCCAGGCGCTTGAAGTAGTTGGCAAGGTATGCACTCTGCGCGATGATTGCGTCGCTCCTGCGCGCGCCTAGCTTCTCGAACATGCGAAAGAGCGTCCTGAGGCCCGGCAGATGCAGGTTGTTCGACTCGCTCTCCAGGTCATCGACCATCAGCACGACCGGCGTGCGGTGAACGGCCCTCACCAATAGCCCGGCGAGTATCGTCGGCGGCTGCGACTTGTAGATGAGGTTCACATCCGCACGGTTCCGCATCATCTCCCTTATCAGGCCCCGCGTGGACGACACGGCGACGCGCAGCAGTTTGTGCAGGGGGAAGTATGTCTTTTCAGAGCCGGACTTCCTGACGAACATCTGTCCGGCGTAAATAGCGCGCACGTTCGGCTCCAGTTGTATTGCGCGCTCGTCGCCTGCCCTCAGGTCATGGTGCAGCAATATCAATTTCACGTCGTGGCCGTGCCGGGCCAGATGGTGTGCTATCGGCGCTCCGCAGACCATCGCGGTCGGGCTGGTCAGGCTCTGGGGTATAACGATGTTTATCTTCATACTTATGCTTCGTTGGCGATGAAGGATTCGATTATGGCGATGTATTTGTCCCATGACAGGTCGCCCTGCCGCCCGGTGATGTTCGCCCTGAATGTCCGCAGGCATTCGCCTTCAAGACATTTCTCCACGGCATCGGCCAGCGATGCGGAATCTCCGGGCGGGACAAGAAAACCTGTCTCCCCGTCCCGCACCACGTCCGGCAGGCAGCCCACCGCTGTCGCCACGACCGGCTTTCCGAACGAAAAGGCAATCGGCACGATACCCGTACCGGTCGCGGAGCGGTATGGCACGACGACTACGTCCGCCTTCCGAAAAAAATCCGCGACCTCCTCGTTCTTTATGTAGCGGTCATGAATGGTCACGTGGTCGGCTATGCCGAGTTTGTTCATCCGGTCCACGTACTGCTGTTTGCCCTGGGACCAGAACTCGCCCGCGACCACGAGCGAAGCGCCGGTGCGCCGGATGATTTGGGGCATTGCCTCCAACAAAACGTCCAGGCCCTTATAGCGCCTGACGAAGCCGAAGAAGAGTATGGATGGGGTGTGCCGGTCACTGAGGACAGACTCATTACCCATTTTCCCCGCGAAATCCAACGCAGGCAGCCTACACTGCTTAATATCGGCAAGTGGCATGATTTTCTTGAGGTTACGTAAATCGGCGGAGGAGTGTACGATGAAGGCGTGGCCGCGCTTCAGGGCGCGACGGGTAAGGAATTTTCGCAGTGCGGTGGATTCATGCTCAATTACGTTGTGGCATTGAAAGACTACTTTGGTTTCAGCCGTTTTTCGGACCAGGCTCCCGACCGCCGCGAAGGGCGCCGCCCAGTATGCGACCCACCACGGCATGAGGAGCATCTCCGCGCGGTGACGCTTTACGCGCAATGCGGCCTTGAGCCATGTTACAGGATTGACCGGGTCCAGGATGTACGCAACGTCCTCCGCGGTCAGGGGAGATTCACTGGGGTCCCTGTCGTCCTTTCCGGGAAAGAGGAATCCGGGGTACTGGCGTTTGAAGGAGATGAAGTCCACCTCGTGGCCCCGCTCGCGCAGCGCGTTGCACAGCGCGGTCGTGTAGTGGGCTATCCCCCCGCGAAAAGGGTATGTGGGACCCAGCAGGCTGATTCTCATGCCGATTGGCGCCATGAATGGACACGAACAGGATATCGGTTGCGGTTGTCCGGTTAAAACTTTCGGAAGAACTTTGCGAGCATGTCGGCAAAAAAGGCGGCGACTACCAGTATGACGCCGAGCATGAAAAGCATCAGGTCGAACTCGCGTACGTCGGGCGTATAAACGCCGGTGGTCTGTGTGAGCGCGTTCAGCAGGAATATCTTTACCAGCAAAACGAAGAACACGAAGCCCGCGACCGGCAGCAGCACCTTCATCGGCTTGAAGTACATGATCGTACGGAAAATTATCAGAAAGAAGAAACCGGAGTCTCTTATCGGGTGAAACGTCGATTGGCCTTTGCGGGGAAAGTAGTCGATATCGACGTATTTCACGTCGAGGTTGCTGGCCAGGTATGCCAGCGTCTGCGTGCTCACCCAGGAGTGCCGCTCGGGCAGCAGGTGGTAAAAGCGTCGCACGGTTGAGCGCCGGAACGCCCGCAGGCCGCTGTTGAGGTCGGGTATTGTGAACGTAGTGACGTACTCGGCCAGTTTCCGCAGGAACCACTTGGCGGGTCTGCGCAGGAACTTTATGGTGCCCGCCTCGGTCCTTCGCGCGCCCACGACCATGTCGTAGCGGTCCATGTACGAGAGCAGCCGGGGGATGTCCTTGACGGGGTAGGTATTGTCGGCGTCCGTGAAGACGATGATGTCGTATTTCGCCGCCTCAATGCCGTTCATGCGCGAGCGGCCGACGCCTTTGTTGCGCACGTGGCTGACCAGGCGCACCCAGGGGCGCTCCTCCGCGATCTTTGAGGTGGCGTCTGCGGAGCCGTCGTCCACGACGATGATTTCGTAGGGGCGGCCGTCGGCGTCCATCGCCTGGCGGATGTTGTCGAGGTCTTCTCCCAGGGCGGCCTCTTCGTTGAAGGCGGGTATGACAATGCTGGCGCCTTCGCGGTCCGGCGTGTTTTCCGGAGATGGTTCGTTCATGAAGCGCTCCCCCCTCGCTTTATAAATGTGATTACTCAAGTTGACCGAGTTTTTGTTAACCTCGGTGACTGTCACCAATTACGG
>QNCA01000293.1 GCA_003644325.1 Planctomycetota bacterium | reverse complement strand
GTATTCGGCACACTGCACTCCCGCACCGGTCCGCAGACAATCGACCGCGTCATCGACGTATTCCCCGATGGGGCCAAGGCGATGATCCGCGTCATGCTGAGCGAATCGCTCAAGGGCGTCATCACCCAGCAGTTGCTCAAACGGGCGTCCGGCCACGGACGAATACCGGCGGTAGAGATATTAAAGGTCAACAGCGCCGTCGCGAACCTGATACGCGAGGGACGCACCTTCCAGATTCCTTCGCAGATGCAGGTGATGAAGAAGGAAGGCGCTGTTGTCATGGACGAGGCGATTATCGCTCTTGTGGAGAGTGACCTTGTAAAATACGAGGTGGCTCTGACGGCGGTGGAGGACAGGGAAGCCTTCAACCGTTACTTCGGCAAACATACGACGACGCGAATAATGTCATCGCCGCCGACGCAACGTGAAAGGCAGGCGCAGCGCCCCACTCAGCAACGGAAGCGGAACAATACCATGCCCCAGCGAGCGTCGCGCTTTACCAGCGCTAAAAAGTGAGGAAAGTGATACATGGAGCAGAACCGCACTATAATAACCGGAAGCCTGAAACAGATAAACCTTTTTGACCTGGTGAACTTCCTTAAATCCACCAGCAAGACCGGCATACTTACGCTTGTCAAGGACGACCACCGGGGGTATTTCTATTTCAGGAAGGGGCAAGTCGTCAACATAATGGATGAGACACTCGCCCAGGGCGAACACCTGGCAGCGAAGTACTTCCGCTGGAAGATGGGGAACTTCGAGTTCAGTCAGGCCGAAGCGCCGGATTCCACCCGAATAAAGAAAGACACCGATTCTCTCCTCTTCGATATCGCCCGCATCCTGGACGAAGAGTCAAGGCAGCCCGCAGACCGGAAGGAAGCGGACACCGACACGCATGAGAAAGAAGACGAAATGACCAAACTGCGTGACGTATTTTCCGTCGCGCTCAAGCACTCCAAAGACGGCAACATCCGCTCGCGGCAGATCGACGTCCACGACGTAATCAGGGCGCTGCGCGACAACCACGCATACGACGTTACTGCAAGAGCGGGCCGGCCACTGATAATTCGCAAGGAGGGAAACAAACTGACCACCGTCGGAGAACCCCTCGGCGGTCTTGACGTGGTGCGCCTGCTCGACCAGGTCATGGCGAAGGACGACTATAATTTCCTGCACGAGAAAGGCTACTTTCGGCAGAGGAAGTTTGAAACGGCGAGCGGCGACCTGGAATTCCTCGTCGTACGCGACCTGCAGGGCTACACCATCACTTTACGCGTCATCGAGAAACACGTGCCGACGCTCAAAGACGTCGGACTGAAAGAGATGGGAAAACTGCAACAACTCGTGGCGGAACCCGGAATACTGCTCGTCTCCGGGGCGCGGCCGGACCTGCGCTCCAATCTGTTCGCCGCGCTCGTGGACTGGCTGAACGAGAACTGCAATGCGCCCATATTGCTCATGTCGGAGCGACACCAGTGGTCCTACGAGGACAAGAAGGCGCTCGTGATGCAACTGCTCGCGGAAGAAGATGCCGGGGCCAACGTTGTAAAGATGCGCGCGCTCCTGAGCAACGCGCCGCGGTTCCTGGCCTACAACGCTCCGTTATCGCTAAAGGTTCTCGATACGCTGCTGGACTTCTGCCAGGAAGGCGGCACCGTGCTGCTCAGCGTCAGAGGCGGCGACGTGGAAGCCCTCGCCACACAGGTCTCACAGGCGACCAGCGAAAAATCATCCCGGGAGATGCTCATACGGACACGCGCACTGATTTATGCCGACGACCGCGGCTCCGCCCACATCAAATCCATGTCTCCCGACGCCACGACCAAACTCACGAGAACCATACGCAAGCAACCCGAGCAGTCGCCGAGCAGCCGTTAAGCCCCGGCACGTAAAAACTCATCCAAGCAATAACAACGCCAAGCCGGCAAGTATTCCAATCAGAGCCAGGACCAGCGACGCATGGGCTATCCGCGCCAGCCACGGTTTCCGCCCTTCCTCGATGCACGCGTTCCGGTATGAAGTGAATATCCGCCGGACATGCCTGATCTGCCACGACGGTCTGAGGCTCCTGCCGAACAGCCCCATCCCGCGCTCCACGCGCACGGCCTTCAGGCCCGCCTTCAGGTACAGGACCGCGAAGACCGCCAACATCAGCAGCGCAAATATCAGACACGCTATCCACATAATACTGCCAACAGAAGAACAAACAGAATGAACAGGGACTTACATCCGTTCCAGTCCGATTAAAGTCCCTGTTGTTAAGAAATCCGATGCGGTCAGCCGAATGCGTCCGCGCCCGGGCAGAGGTCTTTCAGGGGGCAGGCGCCGCACTCGGGTCTGCGCGGGTGACAGACGGCGCGGCCGTGGTCCGCCAGGCGGAATGAGAAATCCGCCCTCTGTCTCACAGGGACGAGTTCATCCAGGTCGGCCTCGATCTTGACGGCGTCCTTTTCCATTGTCAGGCCCAGCCTCGGCGCGACGCGGCGCACATGGGTGTCCACGATTATGCCCGGCTTGTCGAAGACACACGAGAGAATGATGTTGGCCGACTTGCGTCCTATCCCAGGCAGCGCCGTCAATTCCTCCATCGTGTCGGGAATGTTCCCGCCGTGCTTCTCGACTATCGCGGACGCGAAGTTGCGCAGCCTCTCCGCCTTGTTGCGATAGAAGCCGGTCGGCCGAATCTGCTTCTCCAGCGCCGACTGCGACGCCTTCGCGTAATCGCCGGCCTTTTGATACTTCTTGAAGAGCGAGGCCGTCACCTCGTTCACCTTCGCGTCGGTGCATCGCGCGGCGAGTATCGTCGCGACGGAAATTTCCAGCGGGTTCGAATAATTCAGGTGGCAATCCGCATCCGGATACGCGTTCGCCAGGATCCGCATAATCTTCCCCACCCGCTTCTTCAACTGCTCCCTGCTTTCCCGCGGCATATCTCATCTCCTATCATTTTTCTCACCGCCAAGACGCCAAGGGCGCCAAGAATTTTTTTACCACAGATTTCACAGATTACTTTAACTTTCATTTTTTACACTATGGCGTTCCAATGTCATTTATATGGATGACTTTGACCTGCTTTTACTCACCACTCATCCCTCATCACGGCTGCTCCGCGAGACACGCCGCAGACGTTGGGATTCACAGTTATGCGCGCGAATTTCATCATGACTGCCTCCCGCCGACAGGACACGACAACTATGCGGTTTCACTTATGCCACTTTGCCGAACTTTGCAATTATTTTCCCAAAGCGACTCCGGCAACGCAAGCAAAAAGGCTCGCGACCCATACCCATACCCGCACGGGCAGGCGAGATAAAGGCAAGACCTCGATCAGACCCATGCCGGGCGCGTTCGTAAGCGCTGAGGGCGACGCACCGCGACCCGGAAGAATGAAGGCTTGCCGCAGCATACAGTCTCATGTAGCCGTCCAGAGCGACGAGCACGAATAGGAGGTTCGGCCAACTGCCCGAAGAAACATCTCGCCACCCCTTGACATGCTCCGCTTCATAGGAGG
>QNCA01000292.1 GCA_003644325.1 Planctomycetota bacterium | reverse complement strand
GGTATTTCAGTCTTGCGGCAGAGCGCAGCATCCCTTCCTCCGACGAGAAGCTGCCGCCTCGAAGCATTTTTGAGTCGCTGGCCTCTGGTTTTGGGGGCGTGGCATCGTCTCAAGAAAAAGGGAGGAGTGAATTCACATGGCAAAGCGCTACACCGACAAACAGAAGGCAGCCAAGCTGGCCAAGTACAATGACCTCAAGAAGGCGGCGAAGGCTGTTGGCGTGTCGTATGTGACGCTGTTAAAGTGGGAGAAGGCAAGCGGTGGTGGCAAGAAGAAGAGCAGCAGCGGTGGCAAAGAGCGGGCAGGAAGGCCAAGACTGTTGCGACGACAGCTCGAATCGTTGTGACGACGCCTAACGGGTACAGGATTTAAGGGGAGTATCCGAAGTTTGTGGCGGAAGTTTTGAGGGGGTTGGTGTAGCCAGTTCTGCCGGGGAGGCCGACTATCGGATAACTACTGAATTTGTACGCACGTCTCACCCTTATGCGTCCCGAATGCGTATTCCGGTGAAGTCGATCAGCGATTCCGGCGGAAGGCGATCGCCTATTCCGCTTGATGCCGATCACTTGTTCCGGCTGATGCCGATCATCAGTCGGAGCGAAGCGACGCTGGCAGTTCATTGATGTCACCGCATATCTCCTGAGTCAACTTCGTTCTGCACGGCAGGTGGCGCACGCGCGAGCAGCCCACACAGAGCAAGCGCGTGCGTGCGCCGCCGGATCTTTGGCAGAAGCATCTCATTTCCTTTTTGGTTTCCCCGAACGGCGCTTTCGTAGCGACTGCCCCTTGAGTTCGATTCGGTGTGCGTTGTGCACCAGACGGTCCAGGATGGAGTCAGCGATGGTCGGGTCCCCGATGTGGTCATGCCACTTTTTGACTGGAAGCTGGCTGGTGACAATGGTCGAGCGCCGCCCCCTTCGGTCCTCGATTATCTCCAGCATGTCCCTGCGTTCCCGGTCCGTCAGGGGCGCGAGTCCCCAGTCGTCCAAGATCAACACGTCTGTCTTGGCAAGCCGGTTCAAGGCCCGAGTATAGGTTCCATCCGCCTGGGCGATGGCCAAGTCCTGTAGCAGCCTTGGCACCCGAGTGTAGTGTGCTGTGTGGCCTTTCCGACAAGCATTGTCGGCCAGGGCGCAGGCGATCCAGGTTTTTCCCAGCCCAGTCGGCCCGGTCAGGATGATGTTTTCGTGCTCGCCGATCCATCGACAGGCAGCCAGCCGATTGATGACCGAGCGATCCAGACCTCGGGGATGACGATAGTCTATGTCTTCGAGGCAGGACTTTTCGCGCAACTTGGCCCGACCAAGACGCAGGTTCAACTTGCGCTCTTGTCGTTCGGTCCACTCACGATCGACCATCAGGCCAAAGCGCTCTTCGAACGACAAGCTATCGTCGCTATGGCCGTCGAGGTGAGTCTGGAAGTCAGCCGCCAGACCATACATCTTCATGGACATGAGTTTCTGATGGGTTTGTTCATCGAGCATGTTGCTCTCCTGTTTAGTGATAGTAGCCAGAGCCGCGGATGTTCTCGTGGTCCACGACTTCCGGCTTTTGGTCGGTTGATTGATCTTTTTGTATCGGCAGTGGCTGGCGGTCCAGTCCGGTTTTCAGGATTGACTTGACGCTCTGATAGGACCTTGCGCCGACAGCCAGGGCACGGACACAGGCCGCCTCCAGCCGGTCTGAACCGTAGGTCTTCCCCAGCCGAAGCAGGCCCAGGCAAGAGCGGTAACCCTGTTCTGGGTGCTTGCGGCTCTGTAAGATTTTTTCGGCCAGGCTCCGAGTTGCGGGGCCCGTCTGGCCGGCCCAGGTCAGGATCCGTGATGGTGTCCACTCGACATGTCGTCGGTGCGCCTTGGGCATGTGTTCTCGCGCCGTGGTCGCCCCCTGTGCGTGGTAGCTTCGCCGGTGCGAGGCCACTCGCTTACGCTTGAAGAAGATTTCGATGGTCGTGACGGTGCAACGTGCTTCAACCTTTTTGTGAACCAACTGATACGGCACGCTGTAGTAGTGCCGGTCGATCTCGACGTGATAGTCGATGTTGACTCGCGGATAGACCCAGTCCGCATACTCGTACCGTCTGGCTGGCAGCCCCTGTAACGCTGGCTTGTCCAGCATCATGAACAACTCCGCCCGGGTCGCGTCGAGCTTTTGGAACTTGCGACCATTGAGCAACTCAAGGCGCTCGGCAACGGCCTCGTTGACCTGGGCCAGGCTGAAGAACTGCTGGTTGCGCAGCGGTGCGATGATCCAACGCTGCGCGATGAGGACCGCGCCCTCGACTTTTGCCTTGTCTCGTGGCTTGGCTGGCCTTGCTGGGATGATGGCGGTCCGGTAATGCTGGGCCATCTCCAAAAAGGTCGGGTTGATCCCTGGCTCGTACCTTGATGGTCTTGACACCGACGTGCGGGGCTGATCGGGTACGGTGATCTCGGGCACCCCGCCAAAGTACTCATAAGAATGGATGTGCCCGGCAACCCAGTCCTTTAGCTGCTGCGTATCGAACGCCTCGGCATAGGTGTAGCAACTGGCTCCCAGGATGGCCACGAACAGCTCAGCTTGGCGCACCTCGCCAGTTTCACGATTAATGATCCCAATGCCATCGCCAGAAAAATCGCTGAACATCTTCTCGCCGGCTCGGTGTTGCTGACGCATCACTACGTCCAGGTCACCGCGCCAACGCCTATAACGCTCGCAGAACTGGCTGTATTGGTATCCGTCATCAGGGTGATTGAGTTTGTACTCTTGCCACAAGAGCTGCACAGTGACGCCCTTGCGGCGAAGCTCTTTGTGGATGCTCTCGAAGTTCGGCTCAGCTCGAGGCCCGCGCCCTTCATCCGCCAACGGGTACAGCAAATTCTCCAGAACCGTATCGTCCATTTCTGGCGCAAGTGGCCAACCAAGCCCGGCCACCTTGGTCCTGAGCAGGCAATCCGATACCGTCGATGGCGAAACCGCAATGCTGCGGCCAATGGCCCGATTGCTCAACCCACATTCGTGGTGAAGTCGTAGAATTTCTCTAATCTTACGCATGGATAGCCTTTTCGCTGGCATCGGCAACCTCCTGGTGGAATGTCCAGGAGGGCAAATACCATTTTCGACTATCCAGCGCCTACTTAGCTCAGCTCAGCCGACCAACCCCTCGGGCTCGACCAAGTGATCGGCTTGCCCGGAATGGGTGATCGGCTTCGCCGGAATAGGTGATCGGCTTGACCGGAATGAGTGATCGGCTTCGCCCGGAATCGGTGATCGGCTTCGTCCGGATTGGGTGATCGACTTGCCCCGGAATACGCAATTGAAGACACCAGGACGGAAAAACACAGCCTCAAGGAATCTGTTAGCATCAAAAAACCAGGTCTTTCACCGCAGTGCTTGGAGTCTTAAATGAGGCGAAACAGAATGCGAATTCACCTATTGTGTTTCTTGCTCTTGGTGGCTACTACCCAAATTGCCTGCTCCGATGACTGCTTTGATGCTGGCGACCCCTGCCCGAATGACATGGTGTCGGATGACACAGGCTGCGT
>QNCA01000291.1 GCA_003644325.1 Planctomycetota bacterium | reverse complement strand
CAAGTCGTTCCAGCGCATCTTTCTCGTCTGCCGACAGGGTAAACACCTGCTCCAGAGATTCAGAATCGCGCATGCGATTCTTTAGCTGCCAGCGCCAGTCGTTCCACTCGGCGGTCGATGCGCCCATTATCTCCCGGATACGCCGCCGGTTGTTGCGGCGCCTCTCTATGACATCTTTCTGCATGCCGGTCGGGTAGCGCGCCGCGATACGGCGGGCATGTTCCCACATTTCATCGAGTTCCTGCGAGCGGGCGATCGCCGCTTCGCGGCCTTCGAGCAGGTCGGGTTCCTGCTTCTGCAACTCCCGGTATATGTTGCTCTGGCCGCGCGCCCCGCGGAACAGATGAATCGCGTCGGCCCAGAAGGCGGGCGTGAGGTCCGTCCGCCGCCGCCCGCGCGATACGTCCCAGAGGGCGCGCACCAGAGAGAAGCCGCTGCGTTTTTCCTTGCGTGCCGAAGAAATGAGCCGAAGGGCGCGGATGCAGTCGCGCACTATCACGAGTTCCAGCGGATGCAGCAGGCCCTCTTCGGAATACGCCTTGAACTGGGTCTGGTCCAGCCATATCCAGACCGCCTTGCGGGCCTCGCGAAGGCTGTATTTTTGCCGGAGAAGAAACGACAGGGCGGCGTTCTCTTCGAGAAACCGCTCCGCATTGAATTGCCTTGCATAGTCAGACATACCCGGGCCTCTATACAATCGGAATTACCGTGGGCGGACATTTCGAGGAGGAACGATTTTCGGACCCAACCGCGGACTCAGGGGTAGAGACGATACAGCATGCGTGGAAAGGGTATGGTTTCGCGGAGATGCTCGATCCCGCACAGCCAGGTAACGGTGCGCTCCAGCCCCAGGCCGAAGCCGCCGTGGGGGACCGTTCCGTACCGCCTCAGGTCAAGGTACCATTCAAAGGCTTCCCTGGGCAGGTTATACTCGGCGATTCTTTTTTCCAGCGTTTCCAGGTCGTCCTCGCGCTGGGCGCCGCCGATGAGTTCGCCGTAGCCTTCCGGCGCTATCATGTCGACACCAAGGGCAAGCCGCTCGTCCTGCGAATCACGCTTCATGTAAAAGGCCTTTGTCCGGGCCGGCCAGCGGTGGACCATCACGGGGCGGTCGTACCTCCGGCCGAGCGCGGTCTCCTGCGGCGCGCCGAAGTCGTTCCCCCATTCCATCTCCACGCCGGCGGCGTTTATCTTCTCGACCGCCTCGGTGTATGTAATCCTCGGGAAGGGACGCCCGACTGCCTCGAGTTTCGAGATGTCGCGCCCCAGCGTCTCGAGTTCCACCCTGCGCGTCTTCAGGACGAACTGCACGATGTATTCGACGAATTCCTCGGCGAGGTCCATGACGCCGTCCAGGTCGAGGAAGGCGACCTCCGGCTCGACCATCCAGAACTCCGTGAGGTGCCGACGGGTCTTGGACTTTTCCGCGCGGAAGGTCGGGCCGAAGCAGTATATTTTTCGATGGGCCATTGCGGCGGCCTCGCCGTACAACTGGCCGCTCTGGGCCAGATACGCCTTGTCGTCGAAGTATTTCACCTCGAACAGGGTCGAGGTCCCCTCGCACGCCGCGGGGGTGAAGATGGGCGTGTCGATGAGGACGAAATCCCGCTCGTCGAAGAAGTCGCGGATTGCCTTTACCGCGGCGTGCCGGACGCGCATGATGGCGTGCTGGTTTCGCGAGCGAAGCCAGAGGTGCCTGTGATCGAGCAGGAAGTCCGGACCGTGGCTTTGAAGCGCTATCGGATAATCCTTCGCCATCTGGATTATCTCAAGGCCCCGCAGTTCCAGTTCGTACCCGCCGGGGGCGCGGTCGTCCTTGCGCACCGTGCCCGTGACGACGAGGGACGATTCCTGTGTGACCCTGCCACCGAGTTGAAACGTCTCATCCGGCAAGCCGCCCTTGACCATCACGCCCTGCACTATGCCCGTGCCGTCACGAATTAACAGGAAGTGTATTTTGCCCTTGGAACGCTTGTTGTAGAGCCAGCCCTTTACGACGACTTCCTCGCCGACGTGTTCGCGCAACTTGTTTACCGTGGTTTCCGTCATAGTCCGCAATACTTGAAAACAGTTTTGAGTTGCCAGATTATAGGGCACACGGAAGGCTTTGCAAATGATTTTCCCGCGTGCATGGCCGGGGTGCCGTTGAATTTTCAAACAATTTTTCAACCTGCCTCGAAGATAATGAACGGAGATTGCCTGTTTTAAGCGTCCGTGTTGCGGGCGGCGAAGGCCGGTCCAGCATCCGGCGGCCGGGTGGGAGCATGTAAGAATCCTGGGCACTGCCGGCACGGTGACAGTCACCGGTGCGGTCTTTCCAGGATTCTTACATGCTCCCCGGCCGGATTTTGCGCTGGAAAAATCGACCTGAAGCCGTATAATGCGCAGAATTCCGGCCTTTTGAACACTCAATTCCGTTCATGTCTCCGTGAAAGCGATATTTTTCTTCAGAGCAAGGAGCAGCGCTCATGACTTCAAAGAAACTGTGGATTGCGGCGGCAATGCTGGCCGCCGTTATGCCGGCGGGTTTGCCGGTGCTGTACTCCCAGGACGCGGGAAAGAAAAAATCACCCGAAGAGAAGCGTCTGGAGAGCGTCGAAAGCGCCAAATCCATCAACGCGCTGGAATTTTTACTGGAAGATATTTGCGAAAAGGTAAAGGAGCATAAAAAGGCGCTCGAGGAAGCGCGCGCTCTCTCAAAGCCTTCACAGGAAACAATAGAGGAACACGTGAAGGCCCTCCGGGCGCTCAAGGAGCGACTGGCCGAGGTGCGCAGGCAGATCGGCAAGGTTACGCCTGAACTCAAGAGGGACACGCTGGCCTTTGAAGACCTCTCCAGGGGCCTTCCGGAACGCACGTCCAACAAGCAAAAATGGAACGGGATGTTCCGAACGAACCCCGCCGTCGGCGACGTGAACAACGACGGCCTGCTCGACATCGCCGCGGTGGCAAGGCTGGGCCCGCACGGCGTAAGCGTGTGGCTGAACGACGGCAAGGGGGGATGGACGGACTCGTCGAAAGGATTGCCGAAAGGAACCGCCGGCGGCGGAGTGAAATTCGCCGATATCAACAAGGATGGAAACCTCGACCTGTGCGGCGGCATACACGGCGGCGGCGTCCGTTGCTGGTTCGGCGACGGCAAGGGCAACTGGACGGAGAAGTCCAACGGGCTTGTCGGAAACAGTATCGCGGGGGACGCGATGGACGTGGCGGTGGCGGATTTCAACGAGGACGGGCACCTTGACCTCGCCTTTGCGGGCTGGCACAACGAGACCGGGCTGCGCATCTTCCAGGGCGACAGCCGGGGCAACTGGAAGGAAATGAAAACAACCGGCCTGATAAAGAAGAAAGTGGTCGCAAGCGCCATAATCGCGCCGGACGTGAATAATGACGGCCACGCCGACATCGTGGCCAGCACGGGCGGCCCCTGGTGGGAGTACGGCCGCAAGGGCGACCCCGTGTGGATGGGCGACGGCAAGGGGAATTTCAAGAACGCCTCCATCGGGATAAGACAGGACGGCAGCGGAGT
>QNCA01000290.1 GCA_003644325.1 Planctomycetota bacterium | reverse complement strand
GGGTTTTTCCGGCCGACTTACTCTTGACAAGCGGTTGTGGTGTTTGCCGATGGCCAGGGTGCTGATTACGATACCACTGGGCAACGACAAACTGGTTATACACAAATTCTACCCCGAGAAGGCCCTTGAAGATTCCGGCATCGACTATCTCTTCGTTGACTCCGAGCCGCCGTCAAAGGCGATAGCCGGAACCACCTTCTTCTATTCCATCAACGTCAGGTCAAAGCGCGGTGGAGTCGGATTCAAACTCGAAGGCGCTCCCGACGGGATGAGATTAGACGGTGACGGGCTTATTGTCTGGGACGTGCCCGCCGATTTCAAGGAGGAAAAACTGTTCATAATCGTCGTGATTACCGACGCCACGGGGCAGGAGATTTACCACAACTTTGAACTTAAGATAGTCAAACCCTCGGATTGAAAAAAGCCGGCGAGGTAACATAACATGCAAACAGGCGGCCCGCAGGGGCCGCCTGTTTCTTTCATGGTGGGCGATGCTGGACTTGAACCAGCGACTTCCAGCTTGTCGAGCTGGCGCTCTAGCCGACTGAGCTAATCGCCCTTCGCGCCGCTTTATATACCATAATGTGCGCCTGTATGCAAGCGCGCATTTCCCTTCACTCAACTCCGGGGATGCGCTTCAAAAATGTCGGCAGGCGAGCAATGGTGACTGTCACCTTTACGGAGCCGGCCTCGATTTATCGAGGGCGGATCGTAGAAGGTGACTGTCACCTTGCGGCGATTTGCCCTCGTCCCAAAAGTCGGTGAAAAACCAAAAAAGACGCGGGCTAACACCAACCACCAAGTCACCAAGACACAAAGAAAAAGTTCTCTTGGCGCCTTGGTGTCCCGGCGGTGAAAATAATCAGAACTCCTGCGGCAGTTTTGTCAGTTGCGCCTGCGTGAAGACCGGGCCGTCTTTGCACACGTAAACCGGCCCCACGTTGCACCGCCCGCACTTACCCAGCCCGCACTTCATGCGGTTCTCCAGCGTCGTGTAAACCTGCTCCGGCCTGAAGCCCGCCTTCTCCAGAACGGGAAAGGTGAACTTTATCATTATCGGCGGACCGCACACCAGCGCGATTGTGTCCTCCGGCCTCGGACCGGACTCCTCGAGCACGGTCGGCACGAAACCGATTTTACCCGTCCAGTCCCCGGTCTCGCCGCCGGGGTCAACCGTCTGGATGACTTTCACGTCCCCGCGTTCGTTCCATTCCCTCAACTCATCTCTATAGACGAGGTCGCCGACCGTCCGCGCGCCATAGACGATTGTGATATCTCCGAAGTCATCGCGCCTGTCCAGGCAGTTCCAGATGACGCAGCGCAGCGGCGGCAGGGCTATGCCGCCGGCGACGAAGAGAATGTTCTTCCCCTTCCACTCGTCGATTGGGAAGGTGTTTCCGTAAGGCCCGCGGAAGCCCATGGTGTCGCCGACGTTCAACTCCCGCAGCGCCCGCGTCACGCGGCCCGCCTTGCGGGAGGTGCACTCGATGTAACCGGAGCGCGTGGGCGGCGACGCGATGCAGAGGGGGCACTCGCCCTCGCCGAAAACCGAGTACAGCCCGAACTGCCCGGCCCTGAACTTGAAGTCCCTGCCTTCTTCCTCGTTTAGGAATTCCAGGCGCAGCGTGCGCACGTCAACGGTCTCGTCGCGGATGTCGGCCACGCGCATGAGATACGGCTTGTACAGGTTCGTTCCCGTCGGCAGATTTTCCATTTTCACTTTCAATGGGGGGAATCCTTTCTTTAGCAAGGGAAAAGCGGTTTCAGGTATCAGGTTTCAAGTTTCAGGTATTCGGCCAAAGGTTCTTCCACGGTAAAACTCTTGTATTTGTGACCCTTGATATCGGTTTTCTGTAAAGACCTCATCAACGCCGCTATCTGGCGTGAGACACTCATACATTGGCCCCGAAGACGCTGATAATCGTTCTCCGGTATCCGCTCCGCCCCGCACATGACGTCTAACTGCGCTCTTAACTCACCTGAAGACCCTTTTGCTATGTATAGAAATTGCAGGAGTTCTTTCTTCGAGCCCCTCTCAAATCCCTCGGCAATGTTCGAAACAACCGACAGAGATGTCTTTCTAATGTGACCCGCGCTTCCGAAATCCCTGGAAAGAGGCGGCTTGTCCGTGAGTTTGAAAACATCGATCGCCAGCGTCCTGGCGGCCTGCCAGCACCTGAGATCCTCGAAGGTATTGACTTTCTTGCTCCTCATTGTGCTTCTTGTTTTGGGTCATCTCCTGAAACTTGAAACCTGAAACTCATTGGGTCATCTCCTGAAACCTGAAACTTGAAACCTGAAACTCATTTTGCCTCCGCTATTCTGCGCAGGTGGTCGGTGATGTTCATGTCGACGGGGCAGTGCCGTATGCAGCGCCCGCAGCCGACACATGAGACCGTGCCGAACCTCTCGACGTAGTAGTTGAACTTGTGCTGTACGCGCTGCCTCCAGCGCGCGGCCTGCGTGGGGCGCGGGTTGTGGCCGGATGTGTGTTTCGTGAACAATGCGAACTGGCACCCGTCCCAGTTTTTCACCCTTATGCCCCCCGTCCGGTGCGCCTCGTCCTGAATGTCGAAGCAGTGGCAGGTGGGGCAGAGGTATGTACAGACGCCGCATTGCAGGCATTTGTAAGAAATCTCTTCCCACAGGGGGCTGTCAAAGTTTTTCTCCAGCCAGGGTTTTACCTTTTCGAGGTCGAATTTTGCCGGCACGTCCGCGTAAGGCTTCGGCTTGCCGGCGGAATCCGAGAAGAGTTCCGGGGCGGCGGCGAGCATCTCTTCGCCCTTTTCGGTGACGACCTCGACCAGGTAGCCGGAATCCGTCGCCGAGAGCATTACGTCGCTGCCGCTCAGGTTGTGCGGCCCCCCGCCGACCGACGTGCAGAAGCAGTACTCGTCGGCGCGATTGCACGCGATGCTCACTACCGTTGTGTTCCTGCGGCGCCGGAGGTAGAACGCATCGTTGTAGTCCCAGGTGAAGAGCGCATCCATCACGGGCAGGCTGGAGGCGTCGCAGGGGCGCGCTCCGATGATGACCGTTTCGGGCGCGCTCGGCGCAACGTCCCGGACCATGGTGCCGTCTTCGCTCCACCTGTAGCGCAGGATACACTCGGTCGCGGGGAAGAAGAATTCCTTGATGGATTTCTTCGTGTTTATCTCTTCCAGCCAGACCCCGGAGGCGTCCTTTACCTCCTGAAAGGTCACCAGGTCGTGCACCTTGACCGGCGCGACAACGCGGAAGCCCTTCGAGGCGAGCGCGGCGAAGAGTTTTTCAAAGTTCTCTTTTGTGATGCCTTTTGTTTTCATGCTGTCTCTTCCGGCTTTCACAACAAACAGGGACCGGAACGGACCATTGGTAACTGTAATGTTAAAGGGACATGCGTCGGAAAGGCGCCGGTCACCTTGGTCACCTTTCGTAACTACTCAAGTTGACTGAGTTTTTGTTAACCTCGGTGACTGTCACCAATTACGGAGCCGTTCCGCCCTTGTCGGAACGGATCGTAGATTGGTGACTGTCACCGTAAGGTGTTGTGAAACAGCAG
>QNCA01000289.1 GCA_003644325.1 Planctomycetota bacterium | reverse complement strand
TTGAAGGCGCCCATGGTTTTGGTGCGCCGCCTCACTTCCCTGATGCGTCGCTCAAGAGGGTTGTTGGTTCTTACCCTTTTTTGCATTTCGCGTTCGACCTCGTAGAACGCTATCGTTTTTTCGAAGTCGCGTGTGAAGTTTTAATGGGTGCCTGCCCCCTGAGCGATTCGCCCGCACCGGCGTTTCTTCCAAATTGCCGGCCGGCGCCGCCCTTGTGGTAGTTGTCTTTGGAGGTTGGGCTGCTATTTGCCCGTGAAGTCAGGCTTGCGCTTTTCGAGGAAGGCTCTTGTCCCCTCTTTCATGTCCTCGGTTGAGCATGCCATGCCGAACAGGTTCGCTTCGAGGTTCAGTCCTTCCAGCAGCCCGACCTCGGTTCCGCGGTTAATCGCTTCGAGGATCAGCCGCGTGATGGCAGGGCTTTTGGAAAGGATTTTTTTCGCCATTTTTTCGGCCTCGCTGAATGCCTCGCCCTGTGGAACCACCTTGTTGACAAGGCCGAGCCTGCAGGCGTCTTCGGCGGAGATCATCTCGCCGGTCAGGGCGAGTTCCATTGCCATGCCTTTTCCGACGAGCCTGGGCAGGCGCTGTGTACCGCCGAAGCCGGGGATGACGCCGAGGTTAATCTCGGGTTGGCCCAGTTTGGCGTTCTCCGCGGCGATGCGCATGGTGCAGGCCATGGCTATCTCGCAGCCGCCGCCGAGCGCGAAGCCGTTGATCGCGGCGATTACCGGTTTGCCGAGGTTCTCTATGATGTTCAGGCACATTTGCCCCCGGAGCACGAACTCCTTGCCCGTCAGGGGATTCTTTTGAGCGAGTTCGCCTATGTCGGCCCCCGCCACGAATGCCTTTTCGCCCGCCCCCGTGAGGATGACCACGGCGACGTCGTCATCCTGTTTTATCTTGAGGAATACGTCGGTCAGTTCGGATATTGTCTCACCGTTGAGGGCGTTGAGGACTTTGGGTCTGTTGACGGTGACAATCGCGAGTCTTTCCTTTGCTTCGTAAAGCAGATTTTGATACGTCATGGTTCCTCCCTGTCGTTCCATAGCGGTTTCTTTTCGGAAATTTCCACTCTGATTACCTTGTCGCCCCTGGCTATTTTGCCGAGTATGATACGGAAGTCGGTGGGCTTGCCGCCGGCGTCCCGGGCCGCCTTGACCTGGCCGATCTGCGTGTAGCGCCTGAACAGCGCCGCGGCGCCGTCAGCGCGGATTTTCGTGATGATGAAATACTGGCTGCTGCCGCTGTCGGGATTCGCCGGTGTGCGGGCAAGGCCCACGGTTCCGACGCGAAACCTCCTGTTGCTAGGCTCCAGCGGGATTGGCTCGCCTTCGGCCTTGCCGGTTTCATCTCCGGTGGGGCTGCCGCTCTGGACCAGCGAGAGCGAAGGTGTGTTTATGACCCTGTGGAAGGCCAGGCCGTCGTAAAAGCCTTCCCGGGCAAGTTGAGCGAACCGGGCAACCGCCCCGGGCGCGGCTTCCTCGAAGAGTATTACTTCGAGCGTGCCTTTCTCCGTGATAATCTTCGCAAACAAGGATTTCTGAATCTTAATGGTCAAAGGCTCTGTCTCGATGCCGTAGCCTTCCCACACGATTTCGAATTTTCCGCCCTCCGCGAAGGCGGGGCAGAGGTCCGTAACGTCAAGGTTCACACCGGTGATGCCCCCCGGGCCCAGGTTTCCCCCCGAAAGCGGAAGAAGCGTTTCGGGGAAATCCTCGTTGATGTCCACCTGCCTCCGAACAGTTTCCTTATTTTCTCCAGATGGGGGGGGCTCGAGTTTGAAGATTTTTATTCCCTTTTTTATGCCGATCTCGCCGGGGATGTGCAGCGGCTCGTCATAAGGATTGTTGAGGGTCAGCCGCAGGTTCAGCGGCTCTCCGTACGTGATTTGTTCCGACGGTGGAGAGATGGTCAGTGTGGCCCGGGGCCTTGCGCCTTCGGGCGCCTCGGCGTGGCGTCTGACTGCCGGTGTGTCTTCTTCGACCAACACGGCCCGCTTTATCTTGATTTCGTTCGCGGGGGTGAAGAGTTTCTGACCCTGCGAGCCCCTGGCCTGGCGGGCGCGGCTGATGACGTTCAGCACGTCCAGCCCCCTGAAGACCCGTCCGAACACGGTGTATTTCATGTTCCGCGACGACGCGCCCGGCATGAGTTGCACGAAGAAAGCCGGGGTGCCCGCGTTCAGAAATTCTTCCCGCTCCGGCAGGCCCCTGCTGAGCCTCTCAACGTCCAACTGCCTGGCGACGACTACATCCCCCGTGGTTATCGTCTCTGTGCTGGTTTCTTGCTCGAGCGGGGCAATCTGGTCGGAAAACGCCGCCATGTTCTCCCCGGGGGGATTGACGACGACCATCCTGTAGGCCTTGACGCCGCGGATTGTCGAGCCTTCGTAGAAGCCCTGGCCCACCAGACGCTTGAACTGTGCAACTGTTTTGGGCGCGACCTTGGGCATGAGGGTGAACGCGATGTCCCCGTAGTCCGTAATCAGAAGGACGTAGTCGGTTACAACGATATCCAGCGGTTGCGAACTCCCGAGGTTGGGGTCGGACCATCGAATCTTGTAGTTGCCCGGCTTCCTGAGACTCGGAAAATGCTTCCCGAGGTCAACCCTGACGCCGGTAAACCCATCCGGAGGGATGATAATCGGTTGTCCCGATTTTTCCTCTTCCCTGTCGTATTTTGCCCGACCCAACGGGGTATCGTTGATTTCAAAGCCTCTCAGGAAGTTGATATTTCTTTCCAGCACGACCGGTTCGGGCGATTTGTTTCGCAACACCAGGCGTATTTCGATGGGGTAATCTATTCTGAAGATGGCGTCGCCCGGGTAGATGGCTACGTCCAGGAGCGACGTTTTCTCGGGCAATGGGGGATGTTCTGCCGGCTGTTCGGGTGACGTTTCCGCGGCCACATCTACGGGTTCGTCCGCTTGAGCGTGTGCCGGCACAGGTTCAGCTGGAGGGATGCGGGCCTTGTCGGCGGTTGCTTCTTGTTCGGTGGCGGGCGCGGTTCCTTCATCTTCAGGCGGAGATTCAGCAGCGGCGGCGGGGCCGCCCTTGCAGCCAACCGACAGGTATCCAATAATGGCTATGATCAAGATGAGGGGGATATACTTCATTGCTCGGGTTTTTCCGTAATTGTAGAACCCCTTGCCGTTTTTCCGGCCCGAACCCATCAGGCCGCAACCCACCACTCCAACCGTCTTAATCTCATCCATCAGCCGGCCTCCGAATACGTCGGCAGTTGTAACCGTCTACTTGTTCCGGATGGCCGTCCTTTCCAGCAGGCCGCTCACCAGGAGCGCCAGTCCGATAAAAAGCGCTCCAATTCCCATCTTGCCGAAAGGACTGAACAATGGAAAGAGTGTTGCCTGTTCGCGAAACTGAAGCGCGTACAGCCTGAATGCGTTCAGCAGGCCGTCGAATACGCACAACAGACCGAACAGCGCCGGCACTATGCGTATGATGCGGCGAAGAGTCATATCTTTCTCGCATGGAGTCAAGGCTGCATGTTGCCCGGTTTTGTATGCGTCTCCCTCGAACCCCGGCGGCCGCC
>QNCA01000288.1 GCA_003644325.1 Planctomycetota bacterium | reverse complement strand
CGTTGCCGGTGTTATCCACGCAGCCGATGCGCACGCCGGAGGCGCTGCCGCCGCTGAGCCTGAGCAGGCGCAGGGCATCCTCCGCGCGCTCGGGGTCCTCCCTCCGGATGGTCAGGTATAAATAGACGCCGTCGGCGGGATTATCGACGGTCAGGACCTCCAGTGCGCCGTTAGCCCGCGCGAGTTCGCGGGTACGGTGAAAGATGACATCCATCGCCTCGCGCGCCTGTTGTCTTTCGACGTCCTCGCCGATGAGTTCTGAGCCGCGGCCCGCATATACCAGGTGATAGACGCACATCCGCGGTATGCCCTCGCGCCTCACCAGGTCGAACATGACCCCCAGGTCGGCGAAGTTCCGCCTGGTGAGCGTGAAGCGCACTCCAACCTTCAGGCCGGCCTTCCGGCAGTTGCGTATTCCATCGAGTGCCTGCCGGAACGCCCCCTTGCGGCCTCGAAAGCGGTCGTTGGTTTCCTCCGGCCCGTCCAGGCTGACGCCGACGTATTTGAAGGAAGCGTCGGCGATTTCGGCGGCCATGTCCCGTGATATCAGGGTGCCGTTGGTAGAGATGACCGTGCGCAGCCCGCGCCGTGCGGCATGGCGGCCCAGGTCCAGGAGGTCCTTTCGGAGCAGCGGCTCGCCGCCGGAGAAGAGCAGCGCCCTCACGCCGAAGTCGGCCAGGTCGTCAATCATTGCCCGGGCTTCTTCGCCGGTCAGTTCTCCGGGATAGTGGACGTCGGACGACCGGGAGTAGCAGTGCAGGCAGCGCAGATTGCAGCGGCGGGTACAGTTCCAGACGACCACGGCCGGCGCCGGGTGCTGCCTGTCGGCGGCGGAATAGCGAAGGGATTCGGCTTCGCTTAGCCTTCCGCAGAGAAGCCTGGTTATGTCTATCATGGTGTGGTTTCCCGCTTCGTTGCGTGCCCTGTGCGCATTGTAACGATGGATGCTCGCGCATGCAACGAAAATAGAAACAAGGGCCGCGTCGGTGACTGTCACCATTGCGGAGCGGAGACCTCGACGCAGTCGGGGGCCGGCTCGTAGATGGTGACTGTCACCGCGCAATCAACCACCCAGGTTTCTTGCGTGCTCCCGGAAACAAGGGCCGCCCCCCCGATTTCGTCGGGGGAGCGGCCCATACCTTAATCGCATTGTTTCTCTCGGATTACAGGACCTTCTTCAGTTCTTCGGTAAGTGATGGGACTACTTCAAAAAGGTCGCCCACTATCCCATAGTCCGCCAGTTGGAATATCGGCGCTTCCTTGTCTTTGTTGATTGCCACTATGCACTTCGACGTCCGCATGCCCGCCAGGTGCTGGATGGCGCCTGAGATGCCGCAGGCGATGTAGAGTTTCGGCGAGACGGTCTTGCCTGTCTGGCCCACTTGGTCCGAATGCGGCCGCCAGCCGGCGTCCACCGCGGCGCGCGATGCTCCGACCGCTGCGTCCAACAAGCCGGCCAGTTCCTCCAGTATCTTGTAATTCTCCGGGTTTTTCATTCCGCGCCCGCCGCTCACCACGGCGTCTGCCTCCGTCAACTCCTTCTTGCCGCCGCCTGTGGCGACGACCTCCTTCACGGTCTCGCGCGGCGTCACGGCCACGTCCATGTTTTCCACCTGGGCGGTTTTGCCCGCCTCCGGCTCTCCCGTGGGGAACACGTTGGGCCTGAGCGATACTATCGCGGGCGCGGAGTTGAATTGGACGGTTACGTAGGTCTTGCCCGCGTACACTGGCCGCTTGACGGTCAGTTTCCCGTCCTGCACGCTTACCTCCGTGCAGTCGCCTGCGCAGCCCGCCTCCAGCAGCGCGCCCAGCGCCGCCGACAAATCCCTGCCCTGGCTGGTCGCGGGCATGAATATGGCCGCAGGCTGAATCTTCTTCGCGACCTCGGCCATCGCCTGGCCGTGCCCGGAGACGGTGAAGTCCTTCAGCGTGTCGCTTTCGACGGCAATAGCCTTCGCCGCGCCGTACTCGCCGGTCTTCGCGGCCAGTCCGGCGACGCCCGCGCCTATCACGACCGCCACCGCCGCGCCGCCCAGCTCGCCGGCAATATCCGCTCCCTTGCGGACCGTCTCAAGCGACGCCTTGCGAAACGCGCCCTCATGATGTTCACAATATATAAGTATATCCGCCATCACTGCCTCCCGGTTTAGATGACCTTGGCTTCGTTCTTCAAAAGTTTCACCAACTCAGGCACCGCCTCGACACCCTCGCCCACTATCCTGCCCGGCGGGCGCGCAGGCGGGTATTCCATTTTCAGCACGGTGACCTTCGATTCCGGCACGTCCGCCTCGCGCTCTTCAATCGGCTTCTTCTTCGCCTTCATGATGTCCGGCAGTTTCGGGTAGCGCGGCTCGTTCAGGCCCTTTTCCGCGGTGAAAACCGCCGGCAGGGAAACCTCCACCGTCACGCGCGCGCCCTCTATCTCGCGCTCGCACACTGCTTTGCCGTCCGTATGCTCGAACTTCACAATCCTGCTCACCACCGGCAGGCCCAGCATCTGCGCCACCTGCACGCCGACCGACGCGTTGTCGTTATCGACGGCCTGCTTGCCGAAGAAGATTATGTCGTGCTCGATGGTCTTCAACGCATCCGCCAGCATCTTTGCCGTGGCCCAGGAGTCCATCGCCGCCGTGTCCGCGACCAGCAACACACCGCGGTCCGCGCGCATGCTCAGGAACTTCCGCATCTGCGTCACCGACTCCTTCGGCCCGATGGTCAGCACGATGACCTCCGAATCGCCGACCTTCTCCTTCAGGCTGACAGCCTCCTCGACGGCGTACTCGTCGTAGGGATTCGGCACATAGTCAAAGCCGGAGGGCTCAATGTTGGTGCCGGAGGCGTCGATTTTGAGTTTCGCCTCCGTATCGGGGACGCGCTTCATACAAACAACGATATTCATCATATCCTCCCTAAGCGATTCTGCTTCAGGCGTGAATGATTTTGAGAGAAGCGGCATTATAAAGCCCGCCCCCCGGAAATCAAGAAAAATTTTCCGGCAGTTGCCTTGCGGTGACAGTCACCGTCGCTAAAAATATGCCCCCTACCCAGCCGAAGCCAAGCAGGAGGCATGGTTAAAAGGAGACCCCCCCTAACCGGCTTGCGCCGGATAAGGAGGTAATGGGTCAAGATTTGCATTTCCCGGACGTGTTTTCCACCACACTTCAGTGCAAATAATAACGCATTGGCATACCCGTGTCAAGTGATTTTTGTTACTTCTACGGCGCGAGGGTGCGCGTCAGAAACGTGGGTGAATCTTTTGCTGGCACAGGGGGGGGCAGACGTTGCCCGTCCAAGCGCGAGGTGACAGTCACCATCTACGAGCAGGCCCCCGACAAGTCGGGGCCTGCGCTCCGCCCGTTCCGGGTCCTCGTCCTGAGGACCCGTCAGGGTCCGAATGGGTAATGGCGACGGTCACCGTCGTTTGCACCCCCTTTGTTTCAAGCACAATTTCGACTTCGGTAATTTCTACCCACATTTCTGACGTGTACCCTACGTGTTCGGGTGCACTTCAGATTTGAGGCAGGATTTTGTGGAAATTTCAGGCAAAAAAGTT
>QNCA01000287.1 GCA_003644325.1 Planctomycetota bacterium | reverse complement strand
GGCCAGGTTGGTCGAGGCCACGTTTTGCGCAACCAGGCTTCCGTCGTAATAGATTCTGCGGTCCCTGGTGTCCGCATCGTAGGTGCAGGCCCAGTGATGCCAGTTGTTGGTGTCGGGGTAGGTTCCGGGGGTATCCAGGTCGTTCGCCCAGAAGGCGAAAGTGAATACGTCCGTATTGCGGAAGCCGATGTGCAGGGCCTGGTTGACATCCGAGTTCGTGCCGACGCCGCAGACATAGTTGTTCAATCCGGTGCAGTCGCGCCGCGCCCAGAAGCAGATGGAGAAACTCCGGTCTTTGAGGTGGAGGATGTTACTGGAGATGATGAAGTCATCGGTGCCGTCGAAATAGATCGCGCGGTCATAGACGCCCGTAATGGACTTGTTTTCCGTGTCGGGCGCGCTGTTGGTGGTGATGAGCAGCCCGGTGTTTCCCTCGCCGGAGGAATCCTCAATGGAGGTGTGATCCACGGCGGGATCGACGTTCAGATGGTAAACCAGAACGCTGTTTGAAATGCAAGTCTCCCGGATCGTCGTGATTTCCGGAGGCACCGCGTCGGTAATGGTCACGTTGAACGCCGTGCTGGGGCCCGCGTTGGAGAGCATGATTTCGTAGGGAATGAGGCTGTCCTTATTCACGTATTGCGGGCTGGTCTTGGTGATGGCCAGGTCATGACTGGGGTAACAGGTGGTGACCCATGTCCCGGTGTTGTTGCTGAGATCCGGATCCGTGATGCCGTCGCAGGTGAGCACGGCGACATTAGTAGCGTTGCCATGGGAAGAAATGTCGCTTTGGGCTTCCAGGATGAAACTCGTTTCGCTGTGGGCGGCGAAGGACTCGATCTGGAATACCGTCGAGGTGGAAATGGCCGTGAATCCCGGCGGAAGCGTGTCCGTCACGGTCACGTTGGACACCGCGTAATCGCTTAAATTGGTCACGTAGATCGTGTAGGTCAACGCGTCTCCCGAGGAGAGCGAGGCCGGTCCGGTCTTGGAAAGGGCCAGGTCCACAGCGATTACCTGTACCGTGACCGTGTCCGCGACTCCCTCGGGATGGGTTTCATTGAAGGCGGTCAGGACAACGTCGTATTCGCCGGTTGCGCTCCATTGGTGGGTTATCTGAAGCAGGTTGCTGTAGGTCGTACCGTCGCCGCAGTTCCAGACGATGTTGGAAGGTCTTCCGGAAATCTCGGACCGGAACTCGGCGGGGGAGCCGAGATAGATGAGAGTGTGATCCGTGCTGACGGCCACCGAAAGATCGCCGGTAATACTGCCGGTGTGAATTTCGTCGCAACCGATGGAAGGCGGATTGTTCCAGGACTCCCCGTCAATATCCGTTCCGTGGGCATAGGACGCGCTGCCCGCGCCGACGCAGGGGGAGGCGGCGGAGATGTGCCCGCAGGAAACCAGTTGCGGTTCATTGGTGATATTGCCCGTTCCGCTGTGGGCCGGTAGGGTGCAGGAATAGTTGTAGACACCGGAGTAGAAGTTCGAACTCGTCGTCGTCTCCGACGAGTTGTAGTAGACGATGCAATTGTCGAGTTCACCGTAATAACTTCCGCCGCCGTCCCGGTGGCTGCGATTATAGGTGATGGTGCAGTTATAGTACGTGCCGTAGCGCGTGCCGCCGCCGCGTTCCGTGCGGGCCGTGTTGGCATGGACCACGCTGTTCGACAGTCGCGCCTGGGCGGCGCCCCCGCCGCCGTTGTATGCGATGTTGTAGCGGATGTCGCAGTTTTTTGACCAGTACGTATCGCCGAAAATGCCGCCGCCGTACGTGGCTTCGTTGTAGCGGAAGTTGCAGTATTCCGCCCGGCTCCAGGCTGCACCGCCACCGTAAGCCGCCCGGTTGCTGATGATATCGCAGTAATAAGCGGTTGCGTGATATATGCCGCCGCCGTCACAGTCCTGGGTATCGACGTAATTGTTGATGATTTCCGAATTGTGAATCGTTCCGTAAGCCATGCCGCCGCCGTCGCCGTCGTCACTGAAACAGTCGGCGATACGGCAGTTGAAAACCTCGCCTCCGGCCGAGGCGTTGATGCCGCCGCCCTTGTGGTAGGCCGCACAGTGGCTGATCACGCAATTCGACAGCACCGATCCCGACGACATCAGCACGCCGCCGCCGCCCGCGGCGGCGTAGGTGTAGCCGTTACTCAGTGTCACGTTCGCCAGCAGCGTATTCTCATGCATGTGGACGCAGCGCAGAACGTTTGAGCTTCCTTTCCAGCCGCCGAGGATGACCGTCTTGTCCCGATCCTCCACGCCGATGACCGAGATCCCCCGTGGAATATCCACGCGTGAATCGCCCGCGCAGCCCACGGCGTAGACCCCGTTCGAGACCAGCACCGTACCGTTGGTATAGGTGTTGTTGATGGCCTCCTGAATATTCGTGAAATAGATTCCGCCCGAGACCCCGTTTGTCCCGACGTAGTTCGTGTAGGCGAAATGCACTTCCAACTGGACCGGGTTGCCCGGCGCACTGTTCGTATTGTACAGCGTGTAGCCGCTGACCCCGTCGTACTCGAATATCCGCAGGCTGTACGTCCCGTTGCTGATCCCTCCCAGCGTAAAGTGGTCGTCGGTTCCCTTGTACACGATCCTGAAGCCTCCTCCGACGTCCGGAGCGGCTGCAAAATTATTCGTCGCGGTGTATTCCACGCCGTCCTGCGGCAACCACCAGTTCGTCACCACGCCCTCTTTGGCCACGACGATGCGCAATGGGCCGTAGCCTTCTTCCCACCGGATCTGATAGTTCGGGTAATCCGGCGAGTAGCGGATGTTCTGGGCCTGGCTGGTGGGGTAGACTGAGGCGAACACGATTTCCGCCCATCGGGATACATCATCCACTGAATCGATGGTGATGAAATAGTGTTTTCCCCCGATCGCGTAGCGCGTGCCTTGAAGGCAGACCTCGTAGTTCGCGAAATAGTCTGCGAACAGGCGCATCGGTATCATGTTGCTGGGGTATTCGGCGCAATAACCCATGGGAAGGAACGTGCCCGTACCGGGAAGTTGTTCGGTCGTATATTCCCGGTTCGTAATGTAGGGGGAGGGTGCCATCTGGAACAATTGATCGTGGTCCGATACCGCCGGTATAGTCTCGGTGTTCAGGTAATTCGTGTCTTCCGCGTAGAGGAAACAGTTCCATTCACTGTCGTAGGCTTCGTTTCCTGTGTTGGCGATCGAGAGTCGCAGACGCAGCGGCGTGTTTTTCGGCTGATTCGTAGCGGCGGTATCCATTGGCGCGATCCAGGTTGCCGCGCTTTCACTGCCGTCGTCGTTCCGCCAGCGGTAATGTTCCTGGACCAGGTTGTAATCTGCGGAAGCGATAGATGCAAAAAACAGGGCGGCGGATAGCGCAGGGCAGTTTTTTTTCATGGGGTCCCCTTCTACTCCTTGGCTGGTACAGCGGGTGTTGCCGGAAGGTCTGTTATCATTTTGACATAATAAGGGAAACGACGCGATCTGTCAATCTGACGCTAACGGCCTGGACATGAATCACAGAAGAAGATTGCGGCCGGGAAGCTTTTCGCGCCGCCCACAGAGGAAGAGCGTCT
>QNCA01000286.1 GCA_003644325.1 Planctomycetota bacterium | reverse complement strand
GTCACCAATTACGGAGCCGTTCCGCCCTTGTCGGAACGGATCGTAGATTGGTGACTGTCACCGTAAGGCCCGGCAAAATGGAAACTTATAGTCAAACATCCGGCATTGCCCGGAAAAAGTCAGCCAACTTGAGTAACTTAAACGAGACTCGGATGATGTAAGACAGGGCATCGCCGGCAGCGGCGCCCTTGCCGTCACCGTAGTAATTTTTGTCATCGTCTTGCTGTTGCTTCCTTGATATGCAACCCTTCCAACCGCTGATTTGGTGTCAGGTCATTTCTGCGCGCGGAGGAAGGCGCGGACGCGCCTCTTATGCTTGTCTGTCTTGAACATTTCTATCTGGGTTTCCGCCTCCAACTTCAACGCTTCCGCCATATCAAATCCAAGTGACGCATGTATGGCACGCTTTGACGCGGCGATTGCCTCCGAGGGCCCCTTTGCCAGTTTCCGCGCGAACCGCTTCACGAACTCATCCAGTTCTTCCGCCTTGACGGCGTAGTTGATAAGGCCGATTTTCTCGGCCTCACGCGCGCCGACATTCCTGCCCGTAAATATCATCTCCTTTGCCCTTGCCAGGCCGACCAGCCGCGGCAGCAGCCACGTCCCGCCGCCGTCGGGCACGAGCGCCAGGTTGATGTACATCTCGCCGAACGTCGCGTCCTCCTCGGCGATGACGATGTCGCAGGCCAGGGCCAGGTCGCACCCCGCGCCCATGGCCTGGCCGCGCACCTTTGCAATTGCCGGCGTGCCGGAGTCGTGAACGGCCGGCGTCAGTCTCTGCACGCGACGCATTATCTTCAACTTTTCCGCGTCATCTTCATCCGAAAGCGCATTCAACACCGCGACATCCACTCCCAGCGAGAAATTATCACCCGCGCCCGATAGCACAATTGCACCCACGCCGGGATTGCCGTCGGCCTCGCGCACGGCGCCCGCCAGTTCATCGTACGTTTCCAGCGTCAGCGTGTTGCCTTGCCCGGGGCGATTGATGGTGATAAAAGCGATGCCGTTTTCTATTTTCACGTCAACGTTCATGTTTCCCATTATGTCATGCTCCTCTACGGACATAGTTGAGATATTATTTCGTCCGCCAAGCCGTCGCGGTTTGCGCGTGTTACCTCGAACGTCTTCACATCCGCACGCGCCTTCACCTCTGCTATGAAGCCGCCGCCCTTGCGGGCGATGGTGAAAACAGCCGGCACGGGGTCTGCCAGTATTCCGCGCACCTTCGACTGAAACAGGGGCGATAAGCATTCCATCTTGCCGATTTCGTCGATGACGACCACGCTTGCGCCTGACACGTCAAAACGCTCTCGCAGGAATTCCTCGAAGCCTTCAACGTCCACGCCGTATTTACTGACACGGTGCGGGCTGCGGATGTTCACGTGCGAGAGGACCTGCTCGTGTCCGTCGAACGTAACCAGTCGAAAGCCCTTGCGTGCGCCGCCTTCGCGGATCTCCTGCGTATGGAATCCCGCGACACCGTCCAGCACGTCGGTAATTTTGCGGACGAGTGTCGTCTTGCCCACGCCGGGCATACCGGTGATTAGAACGTTGTTGCTCACCTTCGGACTCCGTGGCGTTCCTGTTTCGCCTGCCAGAGTTTGCGCGCAAGTTCCGCGATGTATTCTCCGTTCAGGACCCCCTCTTTCAGGTGTTTGGGGATTTGCTCTGCACCGAGGCACGAGCCGGATATCGCCCCTGTTATCGCGCCCGTGGTGTCTATGTCGCCGCCCGCCCGGTAAACCAGGGCGAGCGCATCGAGGAAACTGTCGGGATGTTTCAGGAAGGCGTACAACGACACAAGCACGGTCGGCACGACGAAAGGCGTGATGTGGCTGCCGGAGAAACGCTGCTCCTGCCCGGCCCGGGCGATTATTGATATGGCCTCCGCCTCCGGCATGCCCAGCAGTTTGGGCATGTCGTCCAGGTATTGGAGGTAGGGGCCGCCGCCGTCAATCCGGCATTCGGCCTTGATGAAGGAGATGAAGTTTTCACAATCAAGTTCGCCGTTTTTTACGTTGTATGCAACCGCGGCGGCAACCGCAATGGCGCCCGCGACGGCGCGGCGGTCCTTGTGGGTTATGACGCTTTGGATTTCGGAGTCCCTGCGGAGTTTCTCCATATCATCGTAGTCCCACAGGCCGATGGGCGAGGCGCGCATCGCCGTGCCGTTGCCCGCGCGGCCCTCCGATGTGCCCGATCCGTCCCACGGCGCTCCGCGAATTAACGCCTCTATCGCATCGCTGCACGAAATTCCCGGGTCCACCACGGGGCATGTTTCCCACATCCGCACGAATTCCTTCGCTATGGACGGCCCGGATACTTCGCCACGCTCCAGTATCGCCCGGACTATCGCCAGCGTCATGTCCGTATCGTCTGAATACTGGCCGGGCGGATAACGACCGAAGGGCAGGTACGAGAACGACTCCAGCGGTTCGCGTTTTTCGCCCGGCAGGTGTGCGAACTGGTAGCACAGCCCCACTGCGTCTCCGACGGCGCAACCCAAGAGCGTCCCCGCGTATTTTCTCTCGGCGTTCTGCATGTTGATAAACTAACACGCGTACCGGTCATTATCAAGCGCCTTGCGGTATTTTGCCTGCGTTGATAGAATTGAGTCAATAATCATGTTTTCCGCTTTCCGATGATATGGCATTGACATAAATGAAGAGACGCAAATCAAGACAAATAATGAAGGGTGACGTTCCGGTGGGCGGCGGGGCGCCGGTCACCGTCCAGTCGATGACAAACACCCACACCGAGGACATCGACGCCACTGTGCGCCAGATAAGCGCCCTGGCCGAGATGGGCTGCGACATAATCCGCGTTGCAGTTCCCACCGTGAAGGCGGCAAGGGCGATACGCGAGATAAAGGGGCAGATAGACATTCCCGTTGTGGCCGATATCCATTTCAGCGCGTCACTGGCGGTGCATGCCATCAAGTCCGGCGCGGACTGCGTGCGCATCAACCCCGGCAACCTGCGGGACTGGACCGAGGTGCGCAAGGTCGTGCGGGCCGCGAAGGATGCGGGTATTTCCATGCGCATCGGCGTCAACTCCGGCTCCATCAGGCGGCGGAAAGGCCTCGAAGTCGTAAGCGAAAAGAAGGCCGAATCGCAAGACATCGTCGGCCTGATGGTCGAAACGACCCTGCGCTATTGCGAGCGCATCGAGCGCATGGGGTTCGGTGAGATGGTCCTTTCCCTGAAGACATCCGACGCGTTGAGCACAATCGCGTGCTACCGTTCCATTGCGAAGAAATGCGATTACCCCCTGCACCTCGGAGTGACCGCCGCCGGCCCGCCGGAGGACAGCGCCATAAAGTCAGCGATAGGAATCGGAGCGCTGCTGGCCGACGGCATCGGCGACACCATCCGCGTATCCGCCACCGGCCCGCCCGAGCAGGAGGTCGTCATCGGGCGCCGGATTCTGAAGGCGGTCGGCCTGGGAGAGAAAGGTTTCGAGGTGTTCTCATGCCCGACATGCGGGCGTTGCGAGATAAACCTGAATCGCATAATGGATGAAGTTCGCCGCAAGACCGCACACATCAAGAAAAACCT